>NZ_JBTBFV010000076.1:0-20042 GCF_054786995.1 Mycobacterium sp. ZZG | reverse complement strand
TTGCACCGGAAGTGCCTTTCTGAACGTGGGCTGATCGAAGTGTGGTAACTCCAATCATCCCAGCTCAAAGGGCACTTTCCTTACATCAACACCCTCCGAACAGGCGATTCATCGGTGGATCGAGGCTAAGCATGTGGAGCCTGCGCCACGCGCAGACCCGGGCCGAACCGCACCTGGCCCGGATCACCGCTCCGGCGTTGGTGATCAACGCCGAACAGGACACCGGCGTCTATCCGTCCGACGCCCAGCGCATCCACGACGCGCTCGGCGGCGCCGACAAGACGATGTGCTCGATCGACACCGATCACTACTTCACGACCCCGGGCGCGCGGTCGGAGAAGGCCGATACCATCGCCAAGTGGATCGCACGCCGCTGGTGAGAGTGCTCGCCCACTTCGTTCCCGGAGATAAGGTCGCGCGATTTCTTGCCCCGCACACTGATTGGCTCGATGTCCGGTTCTGCGCCGAGGACGACGACGCCACCTTCTACCGGGAGCTGCCCGAGGCCGATGTGCTCTGGCACGTGCTGCGGCCGCTGTCGGGCGATGACCTGACCGGGGCGCCGCGGCTGCGGCTGATACACAAGCTCGGCGCAGGAGTCAACACCATCGACGTGGACACCGCCACCGCGCGTGGCGTGGCGGTGGCGAACATGCCCGGCGCGAACGCGCCGTCGGTCGCCGAGGGCACCCTGCTGCTGATGTTGGCCGCGCTGCGCAGACTGCCCGAACTCGACCGCGCCACCCGCGACGGCCGCGGCTGGCCGTCGGATCCGACGCTCGGCGAGACGGTGCGCGACATCGGCGGCTGCACCGTCGGGCTCGTCGGGTACGGCAACATCGCCAGACAGGTCGAGCAGATCCTGGTGGCGATGGGCGCCGAAGTCCTCCACACCAGCACCCGCGACGACGGCAGCCCCGGCTGGTGCGCGCTGCCGGACCTGTTGGCCCACAGCGACATCGTGTCGTTGCATCTGCCGCTCACCCCCGACACTGCCGGCCTGCTCGGCCGCGACGCACTGGCCCGGATGAAGAATGACGCGGTGCTGGTCAACACCTCCCGCGGGCCGATCGTCGACGAGGGGGCGCTGGTCGACGCGCTGCGTGCCGGGAAGCTGGCCGCCGCCGGTCTGGACGTGTTCAGCGTGGAGCCGCTGCCGGCCGACAACCCGCTGCTGAGCCTGCCCAATGTGGTGCTGACCCCGCATGTGACCTGGTACACCGTGGACACCATGCGCCGCTACCTGGACTTCGCCGTGGACAACTGCCAACGATTGCGTGACGGCCGCGACCTCGCCAACGTGGTGAACCAGGTGCCCAGGTAATCTCGACCCAACCAACCGGTTGGGACCAGTCACGACGACGTGAAGAGGTGCAGCAGCAATGCCCATCGCGATCCTTGAAGAGCACAACGACCTGGCCGATTCGGTGCGCGCCTTCGTCGCACGGGTGGCCCCGTCCGAGGTGTTGCACGAAGCCCTCGAGAACCCCGTCCCCCATCCGCCGCCCTATTGGAAGTCCGCCGCCGAGCAGGGTCTGCACGGCGTGCACCTGGCCGAATCGGTCGGCGGGCAGGGCTTCGGGATCCTCGAATTGGCCATCGTCGCCGCGGAATTCGGCTACGGCGCCGTACCGGGACCGTTCGTCCCGTCGGTGATCGCTAGCGCGCTGATCGCCGCGAACGACCCGGACGCCGCGGTGCTGGGCGGCCTCGCCTCCGGGGAGGTGATCGCCGCCTACGCGATCGACTCGGGCCTGACCGCGACGCGGCACGGTGACGGGCTGGTGATCCGCGGCGAGGTGCGCGCGGTGCCCGCCGCGGCGCAGGCGTCATTGCTGGTGCTGCCCGTCGCGATCGAATCCGGCGAGGAGTGGGTGGTGCTCGACGCCGCCACGCTGGAGATCGAGCCGGTGCGCAGCGTCGACCCGCTGCGGCCGGTGGCCCACGTGCGGGCCAACGCCGTGGAGGTCGGCGACGACAGGGTGCTGGCCAACCTGAGCCGCGGGCACGCCCGTGCGCTGATCACGACGCTGCTGTCGGCCGAGGCGATCGGTGTCGCGCGCTGGGCCACCGACACCGCCTCGGGGTATGCGAAGATCCGCGAGCAGTTCGGCCGCCCGATCGGACAGTTCCAGGCCATCAAGCACAAGTGCGCGAACATGATCGCCGAGACAGAGCGGGCCACCGCCGCAGTCTGGGACGCCGCCCGCGCGATCGACGAAATGCACGAAAACCCGGACAGCGCTTATGAATTCGCCGCTGCGGTGGCCGCGACGTTGGCTCCGGTCGCCGCGCAGCACTGCGCCCAGGACTGCATCCAGGTGCACGGCGGCATCGGCTTCACCTGGGAGCACGACACCAACGTGTACTACCGGCGCGCGCTGGTGCTGGCCGCGGCGTTCGGCCGCGCGTCGGACTACCCGCAGCGGGTCGTCGACCTGGCCACCACCAGCGGGATGCGGCCGCTGAACATCGACCTCGACCCCGAGACCGAGAAGCTGCGTGACGAGATCCGTTCGGAAGTGGCTGCGCTGAAGGAGATTCCGCGCGAGGAGCGCAATGCCGCCATCGCCGAGGGCGGCTGGGTGCAGCCGCACCTGCCGGTGCCGTGGGGGCGCGCGGCCACCCCGATCGAGCAGATCATCATCGCCCAGGAGTTCTCGACGGGCCGGGTCAAGCGACCGCAGATGGGGATCGCGGCGTGGATCATCCCGTCGATCGTCGCGTTCGGCACCGACGAGCAGCAGCAGCGGTTCCTGCCGCCGACGTTCCGCGGCGAGATGATCTGGTGCCAGTTGTTCTCCGAGCCCGGCGCCGGATCCGACCTGGCCAGCCTGACCACCAAGGCCACCAGGGTCGACGGCGGCTGGCGCATCACCGGCCAGAAGATCTGGACCACCGGCGCGCAGTACTCCCAGTGGGGCGCGCTGCTGGCCCGGACGGATCCCAACGCGCCGAAGCACAACGGCATCACCTACTTCCTGCTCGACATGAACAGCGAGGGCGTGGAGGTCAAGCCGCTGCGCGAGCTCACCGGCAACGCGATGTTCAACACGGTGTTCATCGACGACGTGTTCGTCCCCGATGAGATGGTGCTCGGCGAGGTGAACCGCGGCTGGGAGGTCAGCCGCAACACGCTGACCAACGAGCGGGTGTCGATCGGCAGCAGCGAGCCGCCGTTCCTGCCCAGCCTGGACAAGTTCGTCGAATTCGTCGGCGAGGGCCAGTTCGACCAGATCGCGCAGAACCACGCCGGTGTGCTGATCGCCGAGGGCCATGCCGCCAAGATCCTGAACATGCGGTCGACACTGTTGACGCTGGCAGGCGGCGATCCGATGCCGGCCGCGGCGATCTCGAAGCTGCTGTCGATGAAAACCGGTCAGGGCTACGCCGAGTTCGCGGTGTCCTCGTTCGGCACGGACGCCGTCATCGGTGATCCCGAGCAGCTCACCGGCCGCTGGGCCGAGTACCTGCTGGCCAGCCGGGCGACCACGATCTACGGCGGCACCTCCGAGGTGCAGCTCAACATCATCGCCGAGCGCCTGCTGGGACTGCCCAGGGATCCGTAGCCCAGTTCGCGTTTCGGGTGAACTTCCGCCGGGCAATCCCATCGCGCGCAGTCCGCGCAAGCAGAATCCTTCGAGATCACAGCGGAAGAGAGACGCTCATGGCACTCGACGACGATGACATGACCACCACGCCGGGAGGCGGCGGAGAAGGCACCGCCGACGGCGGCAGCAACCCCGAGGGCCACGACGGCGGCGCCGACGGCACCGCCGGCGGTGAAGGTCCCGCCGACGGCGGCAGCAACCCCGAAGGGCACGACGGCGGCGCCGACGGCACCGCCTGAGAACCGGCCGTGCTCAGCCGTTGCATCGGCGTCGACGCCGAGGTGTTCGCCGCCGAGTACTGGGGGCGCAAGCCGCTGCTGAGCCCGGCTCACGCGCTGCCCCGCGACTTCTGCGACCTGCTCTGCCCGGACACCGTGGACGAGCTCATCGCAGAGCGCGGGGTACGCGCGCCGTTCATCCGGCTCGCCAAAGAGGGACAGGTCCTGGACAAGGACTCCTACCTCGGCCCCGCCGGCTTCGGCGCGGAGATCGCCGATCAGGTCGACGCGGCGAAGGTGCTGTCCCAGCTGGGGTCGGGCGCGACGGTCGTGCTGCAGGGCCTGCACCGGTTGTGGCCGCCGCTGATCGATTTCGTCGCGCAGGCCGTGGCCGACATCGGGCATCCCGTCCAGGCCAATGCCTACATCACCCCGCCCGACAACCGCGGCTTCGACTTCCACTACGACGTGCACGACGTGTTCGTCCTGCAGGTGTCAGGCCGCAAGCGCTGGATCGTCCACGAACCGGTGCACCGTCACCCGCTGCCGACCCAGCCGTGGACCGACCATCGGGACCGGATCGCCGAACGTGTCACCGGCGATCCGGTACTGGACATCGTGCTCTGCCAAGGAGACTCGTTGTACCTGCCGCGCGGCTGGGTGCACGCCGCGCAGGCGATGGACACCGCGTCGATCCACCTCACGATCGGGGTGTCGGCGACGACGGCTCTGGACGTCGCACGTGCCGTCGTCGACGAACTGGGCCGCTTCGACGAGTTCCGGGCCTCGCTGCCGATCGGCATCGACCCGGCCGACCCGAACGAGATGAGCGCGACCGCGGCCAAGGTGATCGCAGAGGTGGTCGGCCGGCTCCGAGACAACGGCGCCACGCTGAGCACCGCGGCGGCCGAGCGGTTGATCGCCCGGCACGACACCCGCACCCGGCCCGAGGCCGTCCGCCCGCTCGCGATGCTGCGGGCCGCCGACCAGGCCGACACGGTCCGGGTGCGCCGGCGCCGCGGCCTGCTCGCGACGATTCACCGCGGCGTCGACGGCCGCGTGTCGATGCAGCTGACGGACAAGACCATCACGTTTCCCGCGCAGTGCGCGGCCGCGCTGGAGGAGATCCTCACCGGCGGGGTCACCCACGCCGGTGACCTTCCCGGCCTGGACGCCGCGGACGGCGCCGTCCTGCTCCGGCGCCTGCTTCGCGAAGGTGTCGTGGTTCCGACGTGATGTCCGCACAGCGACCGGCGTGCAGCGACGAATCGCTCGCGCGCGACGAACCCATGTACGGGACGGCCTCGGCGGGATCGGTCTGGCTGCTGCTGGAACTGGAAGGAGGCTGGGGTCCGTCGGCCTTCCTGCAGTCACCGGCGGTCATCGACGCCGGCCTGGGGCGGGCCATCGTGCGCCGCGCCGAAGCCGCGGGCATGCGCATCGCGGCGATCCGGCGGCACGGCCGACGCCGGCAGGCTCCGAGGTGGCGGTGGTTCGTGGCCCGATCCGATGTCGGCCGTGAGGCGCTGTTCCACGGCGAGGTCGACGGCCCGGCGGATTATCTCGATCTGGATCTCGAGGGCGCCGACGGCACCGAGACCCAAGGCCCGCTGGTGGCGGTGTGCGCGCACGGCAGGCACGACCAGTGCTGTGCGGTCCGCGGCCGGGCCGCGGCCGCCACGATCGCCGCCGCCTATCCCGAGAACACCTGGGAGTGCTCACATCTGGGCGGCGACCGGTTCGCCGCGACGATGCTCATCCTGCCGGAGGGGCTGTGCTACGGCCGGGTCGACAGCACCGACGGCGCCGAGCTGGTCCGCCTGTATCTTGACGGCAGGCTCGACGACCGGTTCCTGCGGGGTCGGACCTCGCTGCCCGCCGCCGTGCAAGCCGCACAGCATTTCGCCCGGGAAGCCCTCGGCGAGGACCGCATCGACGCCCTGCATCCACTGAGCGTGGAGAGCACCGACGACACGATCCGGGTGGTGCTGGCCGCGGAGACCGGCACGGTCGAGGTGCTGCTGGACGTGGTGATGTCCGAGCCGCTGTTCTCCCAGTGCCGCGCGACCACCGCTGGCCCGGTCCGCACGTTCCGGCTGCGCAAGATCAGCACCTGACCCTTATCGGCTGAGGCGATCGGACGCGCGGCGCACGCATAGCCCCGCAGAACCGGGGAACACCACCGTCATGACCAGTGATCGTGATTTCGCCGAGAAGCGGTTCAACCACCCCGGGGAATACCGGGCCGCGGTGACCTACACGTTCGTGGTCGTCGTGCTGGCGGCGATCGCGTTCGCCGTCTACGCCTTCGGCGACCGCAGTTCCGTTTTCAGTGCGTCCCTGGTGCCGATATTCCTGTTCGCGGGCGGTGTCGGGGCGCTGCTACGCACCTACCGGCAGTGGAAGAGCGGCGTCGGCTGGACCGCGTGGCAGGGCGCCGGCTGGTTCCTGCTGCTGCTGATGCTGGTGACGCTGGCCGTCCCGGGCTCCGCGGCGTTCACCGAGTAGACGGTCGCGGGTCAGGGCAGGATCGCGTCGACATAGCCACCGTCGACACGCAGTGCCCCACCCGTGGTCGCCGACGCCAGCGGGGATGCCAGATAGGTGACCATGTTGGCGATCTCCTCCGGCTCGATCAGCCGCTGGATCAATGACTGCGGCCGGTGTGCCCGCATGAACTCCCGCTGCGCCTGCTCCCACGGCAGCGATCTGTCCACCAGCTGGTAGACGAAATCCTCCACCCCGGCGGTGTGGGTGGGGCCGGCGATGACGGAGTTGACAGTCACGCCGGTGCCGGCGGCTTCCTTGGCGTAACCGCGCGACAGCGCCAGCAGCGCGGTCTTGGACACCCCGTAGTGGATCATCTCGATCGGCGTCACGATGGCCGAATCGCTGGCGATCTGCAGCACGCGGCCCCAGCCGCGGTCGACCATGCCGGGCAGGTAGTGCCGGATGAGCCGTGCCGCGGCGAGCACGTTGACCTCGAAAAAGCTGCGCCACTGCTCGTCGGTGATCTCGCGGGCCGGGACCGCGCCGAAGATGCCGAGGTTGTTGACCAGGATGTCGACGTCCGGCAGTTCGGCGAGGAGATCCCGTGCGCCTGCCTCGGTGGCCACGTCGGCGGCGATCCCGGCGGCGTCACCGCCGATCTCGGCGACGGCCGCGTCGACCCGGTCGCGGCTGCGTCCGTTCACCACGACGCGGGCGCCGGCGGCCGCCAGCCCGTGCGCGATGGCCAAGCCGATGCCCTGCGTCGAGCCGGTGACGAGTGCGGTCCTACCGGTCAAGTCGATGTTCATGCTGAACTACGACGACCGCACGGCGCCGTGTATTCCGCGAGCGTACGGCGGCCCCGGACACGCCCGGCCGGTGTCAGTCGATCTCCATCTCGCGCAGCTCGCGCTTGAGGATCTTGCCGGTGGGATTGCGCGGCAGCTCGTCGAGGAACACCACCTCGCGCGGCACCTTGTAGCGGGCCAGGTTGTCGCGCACGTAGGCCTTGATCGCGTCCTCGTCGATCGTCGCGCCGTCGGCCTTGACCACGAAGCACCGCAGCCGGTGGCCCCACTCCTTGTCCTCGACCCCGATCGCTGTGGCCTCCACCACCTCGGGATGACCGCTGACGAGGTCCTCGATTTCGGCCGGGAACACGTTCTCGCCGCCGGAGACGATCATCTCGTCGTCGCGGCCGCTGACGTAGAGCAGATCGTGCTCGTCGAAATAGCCCACATCGCCGGACGACAGCAGCCCATCGATGATCTGCTTGCCACCGCCGCCGGTGTAGCCCTGGAACGGGAAGAAGTTTCCGACGAAGATCCGGCCCACCTCGCCGCGCGGCACGTCGTTGCCATTGTCGTCGAGGATCCGGACCTTCATGCCCTTGACCACCGGACCGACGGTCGCCGGGTTGATCGAAAGGTGTTGCGGCCCTGCGATCGTCGCGAACGCGACCTCGGTGGAGCCGTACAGGTTGTACACGACCGGGCCGAGTTCCTTGAGCGCCCTGGTGGCCAGTTCGGCGCCTAGTTGCGAGCCGGAGACGAACACGATCCGCAGCGACGACAGGTCCGGTTTCGGGGAGGTCTTGTCGAGCTCGTCGAGCATCCGCGACAGCATCACCGGCACCACGACGATCGCGGTGGCCCGGTGCTTCTCGATGCCGGCCAGCACGGTGGCCGGCTTGAAGCGGCGGCGCAGCACCAGCGTGGTGCCGAGCATCATCGCGATGGTCGCGTGCAGGAAGCCCAGCGCGTGGAACATCGGGGCCGGCAGCGACGTCACCTCCTGCGACTTGAACGGCACCGCCGACAGCACGCCGCCGATCGGGGCCAGCGACGGCGGGGCACTGCGGTTGGCGCCCTTGGGCGTTCCGGTGGTGCCGCTGGTCAGGATGATGATCGACGAGTGCTTGCCGGCCTTCGGCGGCGGGTTGGCGCTGGTGCGCGCGATCAACTCTTCGAGGGTCTCGTCGGTGCTGCCCGAGGGCTCCTGCTTATCGGGGTTCACCCCGAGAGAGCGCACCTTGCCCAGTTCGGGATCGGCGGCGGCGACGGCGGCGGTGTACTCGTCGTCGTAGATGACGAGCTTGGCGCCCTCGCGTTCCGACACCTCTTTGACCTGAGGTCCAGAGAATTCGCTGTTGAGCAGGATGATGCGGGCGCCCACCTTGCCGGCGGCGTACACGGAGACGAGGAACCACCGGTGGTTGCGCGCCAGGATGGCCACCCCGTCGCCGGCCTTGACCCCTTTGGCGAGCAGGCCGTTGGCCACGGCGTTGGCGCTGTCGTCGAGTTCTTTGAACGTCATCTCGCCGAAATCGTCGATGACGGCGGTGCGGGTCGGGTAGCGCCGCGCGTTGAGCGCCGGGATCATGCCGAACTCGCCCCAGCGCCGCATGTCCGCGACGAACGCGGCGATGTCCTGCGGCGGTTCGAGCTTCAGCGCACCAGCCTCGAACATCTTGCGCGCGTAGTGCAGCTCGGCCGATCCCCGTTCGAGATATTTGCCAACGGTCTGCTGGACCTTGGCGGCGGCCTGCAACGGGAGATCGCTGAGCTTGGACATGCGTCAACCTTATGTGACGACGGTCGCACCGCGGTTTGGAACCTACGATGAAGAAATGGCCGCCCGCGAGTCGTTCGAGATCGCCGGGCAACAGGTGCCGATCACCAACCCCGACAAGGTGGTCTTCCCCGATCTCGGGCTGACCAAGGGCGACCTGATGCACTACTACGCCGCGGTGGCCGACGGGGCACTGCGCGGGGTGCGGGACCGCCCGATGATCCTGAAACGTTTCGTCAAGGGCATCACGCAGGAGGCTGTCTTCCAGAAGCGCGCGCCCGAGAAGCGGCCGGACTTCGTCGACGTCGCCGAGCTGAAGTACGCGTCGGGCACGTCGGCCAAGGAGGCGGTGCTGCGCAGCCCAGCCGGCTTGATCTGGGCGGTGAACCTCGGCTGCGTCGACCTGAATCCGCATCCGGTGCGCGCCGACGACCTCGAACACCCCGACGAGTTGCGCGTCGATCTCGACCCGATGCCCGGCGTGGGCTGGCGGCAGATCCTCGACGTCGCGTTTGTCGCGCGGGAGGTGCTGGAGGACCACGGGCTGGTGGCGTGGCCGAAGACGTCGGGTTCGCGCGGCTTCCACATCTATGCGCGCATCCACCGCCGCTGGCCGTTCAAGCTCGTCCGGCTCGCCGCCGAGGCGGTGGCCCGCGAGATCGAACGGCGGGCCCCGGAGTCGGCGACCGCGCGGTGGTGGAAGGAGGAACGCCACGGCGTCTTCGTCGACTTCAACCAGAACGCCAAGGACCGCACCGTCGCGTCGGCGTACTCGGTGCGGGCCACCCCGGACGCGCGGGTGTCCACGCCGCTGTTCTGGGACGAGGTGGCCGGTTGCCGGCCCGAGGAGTTCACCGTGCACACGGTGCCGCGACGGTTCGCCGATCTCGGCGATCCGTGGGAGGGGATGGACGACACCGCCGGAGGGCTGGACGCGCTGCTCGAGCTCGCCGACCGGCTCGGGCCTGCCGAGAAGGCGCCGAAGGGCGCCAGGCAGTCCGACGACGGGCGCCGGGTCTCGGCGATGCCGCTGATCGAGATCGCCCGGACCAAGACCCGCGACGAGGCGATGGCGGCTTTGCAGCAGTGGCGCGAGAAGTACCCCGCGGCGGCGGAGAAGTTACAGCCTGCCGATGTGCTCGTCGACGGGATGCGCGGGCCCAGTTCGATCTGGTACCGGATCCGGATCAACCTGCAGCACGTCGAAGAGGATGTGCGGCCCCCGCAGGAGGAGCTGCTGGCCGACTACAACCCGTGGGCCCACTACACCGGTGCGCAACAACAGCTGCGGCGGTGAAAGTTACCGACGAGTTTGCTGCGCGCCGCCGCCGCAGTCTTACCGAAGTATTAGTAGATACACCCAGCGGCCTTAAATTGCCTCATTAACTTGATCTGTGTAGCGCCGCACCGGCGCGCTGTGTCACCACTGGATCGAGGGAGGCTGCGATGTACGGCAATCCGACGTTTCACTGCGATGGCGCAGGTATTCGAGCCCATTGCCGCCAGTTGGCCACCGTCGTGACGATCTCCGGTCATCTCGACGCGGCCAATGTCGAGCGGGCCAGCGAATACACCGACCGATTCATTCTCG
This sequence comes from Mycobacterium sp. ZZG, assembly GCF_054786995.1. Classification (NCBI taxonomy): domain Bacteria; kingdom Bacillati; phylum Actinomycetota; class Actinomycetes; order Mycobacteriales; family Mycobacteriaceae; genus Mycobacterium; species Mycobacterium sp. ZZG. The sequence continues at coordinate 9,561 of NZ_JBTBFV010000076.1, read as the reverse complement.
CCGAGAAACCCTTCGTTCTCGACCTCAGTGGCGTGGATTCGTTTACCCGCGAGGCCGTTTCGCTGCTCTACGCGGTCGACGACGTGTGCACCGCCGCCGGCGTGGACTGGATGATGATCGCCAGCCGCGCGGTCGAGCAGACGCTGCGCGAGGCGGGCATCGAGTTCCCCGAGGCGGGTTCGGTCCCCGAGGCGCTGAACCACTTCGCCGACGCGGCCGTCGCACGCCGTCAACTGCTTCCCCTCCTGACCAAGACTGCGTAAGGATCACTGTGTTACTTGATGTTCGGTGGCTCCGCTACCTGCTCCAGCGTCGTCACAGGTCCCACGTCGAGCACCTGGCCCTGACAAGCGCCTGACGCGCACCCGGATCTCCGGGCCCCCGACCGACGAGTTGGTCGTCGGTGGCCGCACACCCTGATTTAGTGTGCAGCTATGGGCACTGATGCCGACCGGGTCGCCGAGATCGCCCACCAGGTGGTCGCCGACCACGATCCCAAGACCGTTCCCGTCCAGCAGTTCCTCGGCGCGTGTTTCGACGCCGGGCTGTCCTGGGTGCATTTCCCCCAAGGTTTCGGCGGGCTCGGGCTGTCCCGGGGTCTGCAGGCCGTCGCCGACCGCATCCTGCAGGGGGCCGGCGGGCCGGTGCCGCTGGGCCTCAACCCGATGGGCTACGGCATGGCGGCCCCCACGGTGCGCGAGCACGCCCAGACCGACGATGTGCGTCGCCGGCTGCTGCGGCCGCTGGCCACCACCGAGGAGATCTGGTGCCAGTTGTTCTCCGAGCCCGGCGCAGGTTCGGATCTGGCGGGGCTGGCCACCTCGGCGGTGCGCGACGGTGACACCTGGGTGGTCAACGGTCAGAAGGTGTGGACCAGCCTCGCCCACCGTGCGAAATGGGGTCTGCTGTTGGCCCGCACCGATCCCGACGTGCCCAAACACGAGGGGTTGACGTACTTCGTCATCGACATGCACGGCGAGGGTGTCCAGACCCGGCCGCTGCGGCAGCTGACCGGGCACGCCGAGTTCAACGAGGTCTATATGACCGATGCCCGGATCCCCGACACCTACCGCCTCGGCGCAGTCGGCGACGGGTGGCGCGTGGCGATGACGACCTTGATGAACGAGCGCAGCGCCCTCGGCGGCAGCGGCAGCCGGCGCGGTGCCGGCACCATCTCCGACGCGGTCGCGCTGTGGGCGTCCCGACCCGACCTGCACACCCCGGTGCTGCGGGACCGGCTGACGAGTTTGTGGTTGCGCGCCGAGGCGCAGCGGTTGACGGCCGAGCGGTCCCGCGCGGCGGCGACCGTCGGCGGCCCCGGACCGGAGGCCTCGATCGGCAAGCTCGTCGGGGCGGAGCTCAACCAGCACATCTACGAGTTCTGCATGGATCTGCTGGGCCCCGAGGGAATCCTGTACGACGGCTACGCCATGCACGACGGGGATCCCGAGGACTACCGCGGCCCGATCCAGCAGCGGTTCCTGCGCAGCCGAGCCAACACCATCGAGGGTGGCACGTCCGAGGTGATGCGCAACATTCTGGCCGAGCGGGTGCTCGGCCTGCCGGGAGACCTCCGCGCGGATGCGGGGATGCCGTGGAAGGAGATCCCGCGTGGCTGATTTGGAGTATGTGTTCAGCGAGGAGCAGGCACAGCTGCGCGCGGCGGTGCGCAAGTTCTGCGCCGACCACATCGGCGAGAGCGCCGTCCGCGCCGCGATGATGGCCGATCCGCCCTACGACGCGAAGGTGTGGGCCCGGTTGGGTGCGGAGCTCGGCGTGCTCGGGCTGTCTGCCCCGGAGTCCGTGGGCGGAGTGGGCGGCACCCTGGTCGACCAGGCGGTGGCGGTCGAAGAGCTCGGCGCCGCGCTGGCCTGCGGCCCCTTGTTCGGCACCGTCTATCTGGCCATTCCCGCGCTGGTCGCCGCCTCGGAGTCCGGGGACCTGCTCGGCGACCTGATCGAGGGCACCCGCACCGCGGCGTTCGCCGTCCCCGACGACGCCGCCGCCTTCGACCCCGCAACCGTAACCGTCCATGCGGTCGGCACCGGTGCGGGCTGGACCCTCACCGGCACCGTCGAGCGGGTGGTCGACGCCGGTACCGCCGGCCTGCTGCTGGTGGCCGCGATCGGGCCGGACGGACCTGGCCTCTACGCCGTCGACGCCGATGACATTGGTGTGCAACGCATTCCGCTGACCACCCTCGACCTGACACGGCGCCAGGCGACGGTCGGGCTGTTCGACGCCCCGGCCCGGCTGGTCGCGGGTCCGGCCGAGGCGGTGCGGGTGATCAACCATGCGCTGACCGTGGGTGCGGCGCTGCTGGCGGTCGAACAGGTCGGCGCCGCACAGCATCTGCTGAATCTGACCGTCGACTACGCGAAGAACCGGTTGCAGTTCGGCAGGCCGATCGGGTCGTTCCAGGCGGTCAAGCACCGTCTCGCCGACGACCTGGTCGCGATCGAGCATGCCCGCTCCACGGCGTACCACGCGGTGTGGTCGCTGGCGCACGAGGCCGAGGTTCCCGACGATCCGGCGCTGGCGGTCAGCATCGCGCAGGCGAGCAGCACGGCGGCGCTGGTTCAAGTTGCGACCGACACCATCCAGGTACACGGTGGTATCGGTTTCACCTGGGAGCACCAGGCGCACCTGTACTACAAGCGGGCCTACACCGACGCCGCCCTGCTGGGCAGCGCCGAGCAACACCGGGCCAGGATCGCCGAGCTGGTGCTCGACGCCGCGCCCGACAAGTCCGCGCCGCGCGTCGCCACCGGCATGCCGAGTTGAGAGGAAGCGAAGTGACACAGAGGATTTCGCGCTATCTGGGGGCGGCGGCGGCCGCCGCCGCGGTGGCGGCGCCATTCGCGGCGTCCGCTTCCTCAGCCCCGGCGACCTCGACCGCGCAGTGCCCGCCCGGACAGACGGGCGTGATCTACGGCTGTGCGCCGTTCTGTGTGGAGGGCAAGTTCCTCGACACCCAGACGGGGCTCTGCATGCCGATCGCGGCGCCGCCTCCTGCCCCCGCGCCGCGGTTCTAGGATCCGCCCGTGAACGCAGTGGACCGATTCTTCGAGATCACGGCCCGCCAGTCCAACGTGGCCACCGAGATCCGCGGTGGTCTCGTCACGTTCATCGCGATGGCCTACATCATCGTGCTGAACCCGATCATCCTGTCGGGATCGGCGGACGTCGACGGCAACCGGCTGGACTTCGCGCAGGTGTCGGCGACGACGTCGCTGGCCGCCGGCGTGATGACGATCCTGTTCGGGCTGATCGCGCGGCTGCCGTTCGCGCTGGCCGCCGGGCTGGGCATCAACTCGTTCCTTGCCACCACCGTGGTCGGGTCATTGACGTGGGCCGAGGCGATGGGCCTGGTCGTGATCAACGGCCTGATCATCGTGCTGCTGGCGGTGACCGGGCTGCGGCGTCTGGTGTTCGACGCGGTGCCGATGCAGCTCAAGCTCGCGATCACCGCGGGCATCGGGTTGTTCATCCTGTTCATCGGGGTGGTCGACGCCGGGTTCATCTCCTCAACGGGCGCGCCGTCGCCGCCGGTGGGGCTGGGCAGCGGCGGTGAGGGCTCGATCAGCACGATCCCGACGTTGATCTTCGTGTTCACGCTGCTGCTGACCGGGGTCCTGGTGGCCAGGAAGGTGCGCGGCGGCATCCTGATCGGGCTGGTGGCCGGCACCGTGATCGCGGTCGTGGTGGAGGCGATCTGGCATCTCGGGTCGGCGGTCGACAAGCCCGGCGGCTGGAGCCTGTCGGTGCCCACGCTGTCGGGATCGCCGTTCTCGCTTCCGGATCTGTCGCTGGTCGGCGAGTTCAGCCTGAACAGCTTCAGCCGCATCGGCATCCTCGCGGCCGTGATGCTGGTGTTCACCCTTGTCTTCGCGAACTTCTTCGACGCGATGGGCACGATGACCGGTCTGTCGCGCGAGGCCGGACTGTCCGACGACAAGGGCACGTTCCCGCGCCTGCGCGCCGCCCTGGTGGTCGAGGGCGCCGGGGCGGTCGTCGGCGGTGCGACGTCGTCGTCGTCGAACACGGTGTTCATCGAATCCGGCGCCGGCATCGAAGAGGGCGCCCGCACCGGCCTGGCCAACGTGGTCACCGGTGTGCTGTTCCTGGCGTCGATGTTCATCTCGCCGCTGGCCTCGATCGTGCCGACCGAGGTGGCCGCGGCCGCCCTGGTGGTGGTCGGGGCGATGATGGTGTCGCATCTGCGCCACATCGATCTGTCCGAGTTCTCGGTGGCGCTGCCCGTCGTGCTGACCGTCGCGGTGATGCCCTTCAGTTACTCGATCGCCAACGGCATCGGCGTCGGCTTCATCAGCTGGGTGGTGATGCGCGCCGCCGCAGGCAAGGCCCGTGAGGTCAGCCCGCTGCTGTGGGTGGTGGCAGCCGGTTTCGCGGTGTACTTCGCCCGTACACCGCTGGAATCGCTGATCGGCTAGCGGCTGCCTTCGCCGAAATCGCATTCCACGCGGCACTTTCGCGCTAGCGCCCGCGTGGAATGCGATTTCGGCGTCGTTGGGGTCAGCGGGACTCGGCGCGCTCGGCGGCCACGCCCAGCACCACCGCGCGGATCTGCCGTGCGATGTCGTCCCGGCTCAGGCTTTCGGATGAATCGTTGGCGAAGGCGAACACCAGCCCGCCCAGGTAGGTGAGCACCACCGAGGCCTGCTCGTCGAGCAGGGCGCGGTCCAGTGCGGCGCCCTCGTCGTTCTGCATCGCGATGACCAGCCGCTCCACCAGCCCGCGATAGCTCTCGGAGACCTGCTGGAATCCAGCGGCGAGGTCGGCGTCGCCCCGCGCCAACATGGTCAGCTCCAACCGGGCGCGCGTGCGCGACATCTGCGGCTCGCTGCGGATGCGCAGCACCTGCTCGGCGAGCAGCGTCAACACCACCTCACCGGCACTGTTGGGGGCGTCCTTGAAGGACTCGGTGAACGCCTCGGCGTCGTAGCGGACCAGTTGTTCGGCGACACCGTGCAGCAGTGCCGCGCGGGTGCGGTAGTAGAACGATGTCGTCCCGTCGGCCACCCCGGCGCGGCGGTCGACCTTCAGGTGGCTCAGCCCGCGTGGGCCTTCTTCGGCCAGCAAAGCGATCGCAGCGTCACACAACAGATGACGCCGCTCAGCGGCATTGTGCTTACGACGGGTGTCAACTCCGGTGATCTTACGGGCAATCGCGCCTCACCCCGGAACACTGCCGCCGCAATCGCGATCCCGGCGAACCCGCGGCAGCCGTGGTGCACGCCGCCGCTGCGATCCCCAGCACCGCCACCAGCGCCGCGACCGCGAGCCAACCGTGGGCGGACCAGGCCGCTCCGCCCCACCATCCGAACAGGCTCGACCCGACGTAGTAGCCGATCGTGTACAGCGCGGTGGCCTGCGCGCGGCCCGTCGCTGCCCGGGCCGCGACCAGGCTGGACGCGACCGCGTGCCCGACGAAGAACCCGGCGGTCAGCAGCGCGACCCCGGCCACGACCAGCGGCAACGGGCTCGCCACGGTGACAGCCGCCCCGGCCGCAACCATCACCGCGGCGACGCCGAGCACTCTGGACCGGCCGTACCGGGCGCCGAGTCGGCCGGTGGCGCGCGACCCGGCGGTGCCGCCGAGGTAGGTCAGGAAGATCAGCGAGATGGCCGCCGGTTCCAGCCCGTAGGGGGCGTCGGCCAGCCGGAAGGGCAGGTAGTTGAACACCGTCATCACCGCGCCGGACAGCAGCATCCCGACGAGCACGACCGGCCAGATGGTGCGGTCGCGCAGGTGGGTGCCCAGCACCTGGATGGAGCCGGTGTCGCGACGGCGCCCCGCGGTGGCAGGTATCGCCCTGATCATCGCGAGCATCAGCACCGCGACCCCTACACCGAGCACGAGAAGTCCTGAGCGCCAACCCCATTGGCCGGCGGCGGGGACGGCGAACAGCCGACCCGTCAATCCCCCGATCGACGTCGCGGCGACGTAGCTGCCCGCGAACGTCGCGGCCCGGTCGCCGCAGACGATGTCGTGCGAGAGGGTCATCGCGAGTGCCGGGATGCCGCCGAGAGCCAGTCCGTGGACGAAGCGGCCGACGAGCAATGTCTCGAACGTGGGCAGGAACGGCACGACGACCGCGCACGGCGCGGCCGCGGCGGCGGCGGTGCGCATCGCCGCGCGCAGGTCCCACCGATCGGCCAGCCACGCCCACGGCAGCACCGACATCGCAAGCCCCAATGTCGTCACCGAGATCAGCAGTGCCGCCTGCGACGGGGCCGCCGCCACGTCCGCGGCGATCTGGGGAAGCAGGCCCTGGGGCGCGTACATCGCCGCGAAAGCGGCCACCCCCGCACACCACAGCGTCACGGCGAGCCGGCGCTCGGCGGACACGGCGGGCGATGCGGGCCAGGGAAGCACCCGACCATTGCACTCCGCATCATTTATCGTGTGAAGGTCTGATTTCATGTTGCAGTTATAGGGACGCCATATCAATGATCGAAGTGCGCGAGGCCCGGTATTTCATCGCGGTGGCCGAGGAGCTGAACTTCGGCAGGGCCGCGGAGCGCCTGCAGATGTCCCAGCCGCCGCTGTCGGCGGCGGTGAAGGCCCTCGAGAAGCGACTCGGGGTGCTGTTGCTGAACCGGACCACGCGCCACGTCGTGCTGACCCCGGCGGGAACGGTCTTCCTGGACCGGTGCCGCCGGATCGTGGCCGCCGCGCAGGACGCCGGATCCGCCGCCCGTCTGGCCGCCGAGGGGCAGCTGGGCGAACTCCGGATCGGCGCTGTGACAACCTCTTTCACTCGCGTTCTGCCGACCGCGCTGGCGACCCATGCCCGGTCCCACCCGAACGTCAAGGTGCGGGTCCGCGAGGTCGACACCCACCTGGGCTCAGAGCTGCTGCAGCGCAGGGAGATCGACATCGCGGTCGTCCGGCATGGCCCGGCGCGGCCGTGGCTGCACCACATCACGTTGACCAGAGAACCGTTCGCGCTCGCGGCGCCGGCCGACTGGACACTGCCGCCCGGGCTGCGGGCAGACCTCGCCAAGGCAGCCGAACTGCCCTGGGTGTGGATCCCCCGGTCGGTGACGCCGGACTACCACGACCAGGTCGCGGCGTGCTGTCGTGGCGCCGGGTTCTCCCCCACCGCAGAACACTTCGCCCAGTCGATCAGCAGTCAGCTGGCCATGGTGGCTGCTGGTCTGGGGGTGGCCCTGGTCCCGGAGAGCTCGGCCCAGACCCAGCCGGGCATCACCGTGGTGCGGGTTCGCTCGCCGTTGCGGATCGCGATGAGCGCGCTGTACCGGACCGACGCCGATCTGCTGGTCGACCAGTTCGTCGACGCGCTGACCGCCGCCGCCCGCTGACGTCCCTCATGCGCCGAAATCGCATTCCACGCGGCGTTTTTCGCGTTTCGGCCGCGTGGAATGCGATTTCGGCGGGTCGTTGGTCAGCGGTACTTGTCGACGTAGTCGGTCATGGTCGCCAGCTGGTAGCGGGACACGTCGCGGGCCTGCTCGTCTTCACCGAACACGCTGGAGACCATCACGGTGTCGTCGCGGTGGTAGAAGCCGAGTTTGCCTAAGCCGCCGAAGAACTCATCCCAGTCGACGTCGCCGTCACCGATCTTGAGGTGCTGGTGCACCCGCACCGGATTGCCCGGCGGATTGGTGATGTAGCGCAGTCCGTGCGACCGGTGATGGTCCATCGAGTCCGCGACGTGCACCAGGCGCAGCTTGTCCCCCGCCGCGGCCATGATCTCGGCCATGTTGCCCCCCATGTGGAAAGCGTGGCAGGCGACGAAAACGAACCCGATGTTCGGGGAGTTCACCCCGCGGATGATGCGCAGCGCCTCCAGTCCGTCCTCGACGAAGTCATCGGGGTGCGGGTCGATCCGCACGTCGATGCCTTCGCGCTCGAAGATCGGGAGCAGCTCCTCCATCGACCGGAAGAACGCCCGCTCGGACTCCTCGGCCTTCTCCGGGCGGCCGGAGAACTCGGTGTTGATCACGTTGACGCCGAGGTCGACGGTGATCTGTACGACCCGTTTCCAGTTGCGCACCGCGGCTTCGCGGGCGTCCTCGTCCGGGCCGGACCAGCGCAGCACCGGCAGCACCGACGCGATGCCCACCCCGGCATCCGCGCACGCCTTGCGGAAGCTCGCCACCAGGTCGTCGTCGGCGCGCGGGTGGTTGTAGAACGGGATGAAGTCCCGGTGCGGCGTCAGCTGCAGATACTCGTAGCCCAGGTCCGCGACGAGCTTGGGGAACTCCAACAGCGAGTAGTCGTGGTGGAAGGGCGTCGGATCGAGTGCGATCTTCATGCGTCAGGCTCCCGGAATCGAGGCGCGGTCGGCCATGCTGACCGCGACGGGTTGTCCGGACTGCAGGGCCTGCACGCCCGCTTCGCACACCGCCGTGGCGGCGTAGCCGTCCCAGGCCGTCGGCCCATCGGTAAAGTCACCGGTTTCGCCCCCTCTGTGAACCGCGTCGACCCACCGTTGGATCTCGGTGTCATAGGCGCGGCCGAACCGCTCCTTGAAGCTGGGCGTGATGGTGCCGCCCCAGGTGCCCGGCGCACTCTTGAGCACCAACCCGACGTCCAGACCGATCGTCGCGCTGCCCTTTTCGGCGACGACCTCGGTGCGCACCTCGTAGGCCACGCCCGTGGTGACGAAGAGTTCGACGTCCACGTGCCTGCCGCTCGCGGTCCGCATGATCGCGATCTGAGGATCGAACAAGCCCTGCCGCGCCAACGAATTCGGGGTCGGTTTAATGATCTGGATCGAGGTGATCTCCTCGTCGAACAGGAAGCGCGTCACGTCGACCTCGTGGACCAGTGAATCGCGAACCGTCATCGCCGAGTCGAAGTGGTCCGGCACCGCCGGGTTGCGGTGCACGCAGTGCATCACCAGGGGCTCGCCGAGCTCGCCACCGTCGATCAGCGCCTTGAGCTGCGCGTACTCGTCGTCGAAGCGGCGCATGAAGCCGACCTGGATCAGCCGCACCCCCAGCTCGGCCTCCCGCCGGACCACCTCGAGCGAGGTCTCGACGTCGGTGGTCAGCGGCTTCTCGCACAGCACCGGCTTGCGGTGCTCCAGGCAGGCCAGCAGCTGCTTTTCGTGCGTCGGGCCCGGCGTCGCCAACAGCACGGCGTCGACGTCCGGATCCGCGATCGCGTCCAGCGGGTCGGCGATCGCCCGGCAGCCGGGAATGCTCGCGGCCAGCTGCTCGGCCTTCTCGGTGACGTAGTCGTTGACGACGGCGACGCGGGCGCCGGAGATACGGGAGGCCAGGCGCGCGACGTGATCTGCGCCCATCAGGCCCACACCTAGTACTGCTATGCGGATTTCGGACATGCTCGTGACCCTTACTTGAATGTGACGGACGGGATGCCGCACGACCCGAGGTAGTTGCGGGTGCGCTTGGCGATGGGCAGCGGGGCGTCGGCGGGGCAGGGATACATGTCCTGCTCGACGATCGCGAACACGTCGATGCCGAGTTTCTCGACCTCGGCGAGAAGCGGTGGCATGTCCGGGATCCCCAGCGGCGGTTCGGTCATCGCGCCGAGCTTGACCG
>NZ_JBTBFV010000075.1:0-20648 GCF_054786995.1 Mycobacterium sp. ZZG | reverse complement strand
GAGCAAATCACGCACCGTCAACGACACCCCGACCGAACAGGAGGCCACCCCCGCGGCACTGACCACCTGAACCATCACCTCGAAGAATCACACGACGACGTCGTACACCACGTCCCTGGACTTGACCCCTGCTGGCATGCGTTGGTGCAATACACCCGCCGCCGGCGACCCTGAATCGTCGCTCCGCATCCCACACAGATCACTGGCACGTGTTGAAGGTAAGTCGCGGTACCGACAACCTTAGAAGCCACTGCTCTAGGCGAAGGTCTCTGCGCAACTCCAGACCGTGAGGCACCGGCGATCCGCTGCCCCACCGACCGACGGGCACATAAGCGCCGAACTGACGGCTTGTCGAAGGCTGGAACGGAGCCGATAAGATCTGAGATGCCCTCCCGGAGGGCACGCCTCCTTAGCTCAGTGGTAGAGCAACGCTCTTGTAAAGCGTAGGTCGTCAGTTCAATCCTGACAGGGGGCTCTGCCAATACCTCCGCCCCAGTTTCAACCTTGCCCCGACACGGCAATACTCGATAGCGGTCGCTAACGAACCCAACCCATGCGAAGGCGGAACCTTGTCCCAAGCCGTGGAATCGGAACCCGAAGACCAGGGCAGTGATTCTCATGAGACGCCCGAGCTGACGTTCGACGAACACCTGCACCCCGCCCGGCCTCGGTCGCTGCGGTTCCGGCCGCGGGTCCGCCAGCCGTTCACGCGGCGCTCGCTGGCACGCGACGGCTCACCGACGGGCGACAATCCCGCCTATGTGTCCTGGCTGATCAGCCAGTCGATGCTGGCCGACGCCAACCAGATCAGCCAGCAGTTCTCCGGCCAGGGCTCGATGTGGCAGAACCCGTACGCCACCCCGAGCCCTCGCGGCGCCGTCGAAACCGCCTCGGTGTGGTTCACCGCCTACCCGCTGTCGCTGATCACCCGGTCCAACGAGTCGTTTCTCAAGGCGATGGCCGACGCCGACATGTGGAAGGCCTTCGCGGAGATCGGGATCGAGGCCGTGCACACCGGGCCGGTCAAGCGGGCCGGCGGCATCTCGGGTTGGGAACTGACGCCCAGCGTGGACGGCCACTTCGACCGCATCAGCACCGAGATCGATCCCGCGTTCGGCACCGAGGACGAATTCCGCCAAATGTGCGGCACTGCCAATTGGTACGGCGGCACCATCATCGATGACATCGTGCCGGGCCATACCGGCAAGGGCGCCGACTTCCGGCTCGCGGAGATGAAGTACGCGGACTACCCCGGCATCTATCACATGGTCGAGGTCGACCCGCGCGACTGGGAGCACCTGCCGGAGGTGCCGCCCGGCGCCGACTCGGTCAACATCGATCCCGCCACCGAGGAGTGGCTGGACAAAGCCGGCTACATCATCGGCCGGCTGCAGCGGGTGATCTTCTACGCCGAGGGCATCAAGGAGACCAACTGGAGTGTCACCCGCCCCGTCGTCGGTATCGACGGCGTCGAACGCCGCTGGGTGTACCTGCACTACTTCAAGGACGGTCAGCCGTCGATCAACTGGCTGGATCCGTCGTTCGCGGGCATGCGGCTGGTCATCGGCGACGCGCTGCACTCGCTGGCCGATCTGGGAACGGGCGGACTCCGCTTGGACGCCAACGGTTTTCTCGGTGCCGAGAAGACGGCGGCCGAGGACAGCGCCGCGTGGTCGGAGGGCCATCCGCTCTCGGAGGCGGCCAACCACCTGATCGCCAGCATGGTGCGCAAGGTCGGCGGCTTCACCTTCCAGGAGCTCAACCTCACCATCGACGACATCCGCGAGATCGGTGAGGCCGGTGCCGACCTGTCCTACGACTTCATCACCCGTCCCGCGGCGCACCACGCGTTGGCCACCGCCGACACCGAGTTCCTGCGCCTGACGTTACGCACCACCCTTGAGCTCGGCGTCGATCCCGCATCTCTGGTGCACGCGTTGCAGAACCACGACGAGCTCACCTACGAGCTGGTGCACTGGTCGACCGGTCACCGCGACGACGTGTACACCTACAAGGGCGAGGAGATCACCGGCGAGGAGCTCGGTGAAACCGTCCGCACCGACCTGCGCGAGAAGTTGTCGGGTGAGAACGCGCCGTACAACCTGGTGTTCACCACCAACGGCATCGCCTGCACCACCGCGACGGTCATCACCGCGACCCTGGGCATCACGTCGCTGGACCACGTCGTCGACGACGAGCAGATCGACCGGATCCGCCGGGCCCACCTGCTGCTGGCGATGTTCAACGCGCTGCAGCCGGGAGTGTTCGCGCTGTCGGGCTGGGACGTCTGCGGCATGCTCACGCTGCCACCGGCGCAGATCTCCGAACTGTTGCGCGGCGGGGACACCCGGTGGATCCACCGCGCCGCCCACGACCTGATGGGCGTCAACCCGACCGCGACCCAGTCGCCGGCCGGAATGCCCAGGGGCCGTAGCCTTTACGGGTCCATCCCGGAGCAGCTCGCTGATGACACCAGCTTCTTGCGCCAGCTGCAGGCCATCCTGAAGGTGCGGTCGCACTACGGAATCGCCACCAGCCGCCAGATCGACATCCCCGAGGTGTCCCACCGCGGGATGTTGGTGCTGGTGCATCAGCTCGATGACGTCGGCCGGTACCAGCTGACGGTGCTGAACTTCGCCAACGAACACGTGGCCGGAACGGTGCGTTCGCTGAAGCTGCCGCCCGGCAGCGAGGTGTCGGACATGTTCTCGGGCAAGTCATTGGCCACCGTCGACGATCTGCACAGCTTCGGGGTCGAGCTGGCCGCGCACCAGGGCTTATCCCTGCTGGTCGAGGCACCCGTCAAGGACGACGCCCGCGACGGCGGCTGACCGCTTCCACGCGGCGGGTGGGGTGCGCGTGGAGCGAGCATCGCTGCAGTAGCGTTCGGGCATGGCCGAAGCAGGACTGTGGGTCGCATGGGGTGTCCCGACCCGCGGACGAGAACACCAGGCACTGGATCTGCTCGTCGAGACCGAGGGCTATCTGTCAGGACTCCGGGACCGGGATCGGATCCAGGGCTTCGACCGGGTCGTCCTCAAACCGCAAAGCATCGAGCTGGGCGGGTTCATCCTGATCCGGGGGACCAAGGCCCAGATCGACGACCTCCGTCGCGATCATGATTTCGAGCTGTGGCTCACCCGGGTGCAGCTGGTCGCCGACCAGGTCGGCGTCGCCGACGCCTGGCTCGGCGACGGCATTGCCGAAGCGGTCAGCCTTTACCGAAAGGCGCTGGAGAACCTTGACTGAACAACGGCGCTGAGTTTGCCGTTCACCGCCGCCGCGGCGCATAGCGCGGAAAACCGCGTGGTCACGGTAACGAAACGATATTTGTGACGATATAACCTTTTGCTCGCTGGTCTGTTGGTGGTGCGATTCAATGGTCGCCACACCGGGGGACGGTCACGGCTTTGTCAAAGGGGTTTCATGGGTTCCGCAGCGTACGTCGGTCGGGTGGGCGGCCTCGCCGTCGCGTTGGGCGTCGGATCGACAGTCTTTGCAGGTCAGGGTGTGGCGTGGGCCGACGACACCAATTCAGCCCCGTCGAGTTCGACGAGTGCAGCAACCTCCGATACCGGTCAGAAGGACTCGCCCGGCGCCACCGGGTCGGCCTCGGACACCCGCGAGACCGAGGCGGACGGTCAACCCGGGCCGGAGGACGAGCTCGAGGCCCAGCCCGAGGACGATCCGGACAGTGACACTGACGAGAACGCCGAGCCGGAGCCAGAGCCGGACGAGGACGCCGGCCCGGTCGACGTCGCGGAGCCGGACGAGGACGCCGCCCCGGTGGACGAGGCTGAACCGGTGGACGAGCCTGCGGCCGGATCCGGAACCGCCGACGACGACGAGACGACGCCCAGCACCGGTGCCGGCGACAACACCGGCGCCAAGACTGATGGCAATACAGGGCCCGAAGCCGGGACCGAGTCCGAGGCCGACAAGACCGTCGAGAAGACGACGGCGAACGTCGCCGACGCGGTCGATGACCCCGCGGTGCCGCCGCAGCAGAGCACGAAGGTCGCTGTGTTCGCATCGGCGACCAAGCTGGCCGCAGCCAGCCCGAGGCCGCTCTCCCCGACGGTGGCCGCGCTGCTGACCACCGAGCAGGACCAGGCCGCGATGGCGAAAAAACCCAACCTGATCACCGCGGTGGTCAACGTCGTCACCAGCATGCTCGACTGGGCCCGCCAGAAGGCCGATGCCAAGCCCGGCGACGCCCCGCAGCCACCGTTCCTGTGGGCGCTGCTGGCCTTCGCGCGGCGCGAACTCGACAACCTGTTCGCCGCACGCAGCACCAGCAACGCCCCGCGCACCACCGTGGTGACGCCGACCAGTCTGGCCCTGACCGACGACGTGAGCACCGCAGCGCTGATCCCGTCCTACTCACCGTGGCTGAACCCGCAGGTGAGCCCGTCGACACGGTTCATCAGCTGGGTCACCGGCAAGAACGTCTATCTCGGCGACCCGACGCTGGCCAACACGTTGAAGCGGTTCGCCGTCCACGGCACCGACGTCGGCGTCATGTGGGACAACGGCATGGTCGACGATCCGTCCACACCCGACATCAACGAACATCAGATCCTGATCGCGGTCGGAGACACCTTCGGCGCACAGGGCATGACCGGTCGGTGGATCTACAACACTCTGTTCCGCAGTTCCGACACCGACCTGTCCGACGGCTTGACCATTCCGGACGGCGAATGGAAGAACGGCAACATGTTCGGCGGCGCTCCGCTGTCCGGTCCGACAGAGGCCCGGCCGATCATCAATCGGCCTTCGTGGCTGCCGAATTCGGTGACGCTGATCCCGACCGCCGGTGTCTCACTGCCCACAGAGGTCACCAAGGACACGCCGTTCGGCACCATCCAGTACGTCAGCTTCATGTCGGTGTCGAAGTGGGGCCAGGCCGGCCGCTGGACCACCAACTACTCGGCGATCGCGTACTCGACCGACAACGGCGAGAATTTCAAGGTCGCGCCTGAAAGTGTGCGCTATAACTCGTTTTTGAGCGGTAACCGCAACTTCCAGCAGTCGGCGTTCGTCAAGGGCGACGACGGCTACGTGTACGTCTACGGCACCCCCAACGGCCGGCAGGGCGCGGCGTATGTCGCCCGCGTCGCCCCCGACGACATCCTCAACGTGTCGAAGTACGAGTACTACAAGGCCGCATCCACCGGCTGGTTCGGCGGCTCGGCGGCCAAGTGGGTCAAGGGCAGCCCGTCCTCCGCATCGGCGGTGATCGGCAAAACCGGCGGCGCCTGCGGGTCGACCAAGCCCGGTTACACCGTCAGCGAAATGTCGGTGCAGTACAACGAGTATCTGCAGAAGTACGTCGTGCTCTACGGTGATCAGTTCAACAACATCGTCATGCGAACCTCGGACACCCCCGAGGGCACCTGGTCGGACGCGACGGTGTTGATGGGTCAGCAGAGCGGTGGCATCTACGCGCCGATGTTGCATCCGTGGTCGCCGTCGACCCTGGGCACCGGATCAGACCTGTACTGGAACCTGTCGCTGTGGTCGGAGTACAACGTCATGCTGATGAAGACGGACCTGACCAAGCTCTGAACTGCCACTCCCCCGCCGAAATCGCATTCCACGCGGCCTACACACGAAAAGGGCCGCGTGGAATGCGATTTCGGCGGAATCCTGGGCGCGGTCAGACCAGCGGGACATCGAGGATCGGCCGTTCAACGGCCGCCCCCGGCCCGTCGAAATGCCACCACTCCCCGGCGTAGACGGTGAATCCGCCGGCCACCATCGCGTCACGCAACCGGGCCCGGTTGGCCTGCGCGGCCGCGCTCACGCCGTCGGCCGCGTAGGCCAAACTGCGCGGCGAGAAGTCGTCGAACCCCGTGCCCATGTCCACCAGCCCGTCGGCACCGGCCAGCGTCACATCCACCGAACGGCCCGCGACGTGGCTGCGCGCGAACGGACCGGGCCGCGCCACCCATGACGGATCCGGCACGGCCTCGAACATCCGGACCTGTACGGCGTGCGGCCGGTAGCAGTCCCAGAAAACGAGCCGCTCCCCGCCCGCACGCAGCAGACCCGCCGCGACCGCAAGGCCGGGCGCCAGCGATTCGTGCACCATACAGCGGGCGCCGGCCGGATACAGCTGGATACCGACGAAGTTGTCCGTGGTCGCGTACCGCAGGTCGATCACCGCATCGGGGACGACGCTGCGCACGTCGACGAGGCCGGCCGCACCGGCGGAGTCCGACACCGGCGGCACCGGCGACGCCGCACCGGTGGCGGACGGTCCGACCGCGGCCACCGCGGCGAGGGCGCCAATGATCAAGCAGCGCAGTGCGACAACGCTCATCCCGCAAGGGTAGGCATACACTTCGCTCGTGCGCGACGTCCTCGACGAGTTGCTGACGATCTGGCGGTCCGGCGGGACGGCCGGTCTGGCCACGGTGGTGCGCACCATCCGGTCGGCGCCGCGTCCGCCCGGCGCGGCAATGGTCGTCTCCCCCGACGGATCGGTGGCCGGATCGGTGTCGGGGGGTTGCGTCGAGGCCGCCGTGTACGACACCGCCAACGAGGTCGTCGCCAGCGGGACTCCGCAGCTTCAGCGGTACGGCATCAGCGACGATGACGCGTTCTCCATCGGCCTGACCTGCGGCGGGATCATCGACATCTTCACCGAACCGGTGTCGCGCCAGACGTTTCCGCAACTGCAGCAGGTGGCTGACGACATTGCCGCGCACCGCGCCGTGGCGGTGGCCACGGTGATCACACACCCTGATCCGCTGCGCGTGGGATTGCGAATGGTCGTGGGACCCGATGCGCGGAACGGAACGCTCGGGTCCGCGCGCACCGACGACGCGGTGGCCGACGACGCGCGGGGGCTGCTGCTGGCGGGCCGCTCGGCGACGCTGACCTACGGCGCGGACGGTGAGCGTCAGGAGTGGGGCATGGAGGTGTTCGTCTCCAGCCACGCCCCCCGTCCGAGGATGCTGGTGTTCGGCGCCATCGACTTCGCGTCCGCGCTTGCGACGCAGGCGGCCTTCCTGGGCTACCGGGTGACCGTGTGCGACGCCAGGCCGGTGTTCGCCACTACGGCACGGTTCCCCGCTGCCGAAGAGGTGGTCGTGGACTGGCCGGACCGTTACCTGCGCGCCCAGGCCGAAGGCGGCGAGATCGATTCCCGCACCGCGATCTGCGTGCTGACGCACGACCCGAAGTTCGACGTGCCCGTCCTGCAGGTGGCGCTGCGCCTGCCCGAGGTCGGCTACATCGGCGTGATGGGATCGCGTCGCACCCACGACGACCGGATGGGGAGGCTGCGTGAGGCGGGCCTGACCGACACGGAACTGGTCCGGCTGGCCAGCCCGATCGGCCTCGACCTGGGCGCCCGGACCCCGGAGGAGACCGCGGTGTCGATCGCCGCAGAGATCATCGCGAGGAGGTGGGGCGGGGAGGGCCGACCCCTGACCGAGACCCGGGGACGAATCCACCACGAGACCTGACGCAGCCCCGCGATGCGGTGAGACAACGACCACCGCGGGCAGTGAGACAGTAGTGGTGGAAATGTCGCTCTCGGATGCGATAACGTCACTCTTCACAGCCCGAGGAGTGTGATCCCCTGTGACCGACACCGCCGTCAACGCTGCCGACGCCGTCGCCCCGCGCTACGCCGGACAGCGCATCCCTCGCGTCGAGGACAGCCGCCTTCTCACCGGTCACGGCCGTTTCGTCGACGACATCAACCGCCCGGGCATGCTGCACGCGTGCTTCGTGCGCAGCCCGTTCGCGCGCGCGACCATCCGGGGCATCGATGCGTCCGCAGCGCTCGCCCTGCCCGGCGTGCACGCCGTGTTCACCGCGGCCGATCTCAACCCGGACGTCAAAGAGGCCTGGCACGCGGTCGCCGGCAAGGATGTGCCGGACACCCCGCGGCCGCCGTTGGCCGAGGGCGAGGCGAAGTTCGTCGGCGACCCGGTCGCACTCGTGGTCGCCGACAGTCGCTACCTCGCCGAGGACGCCGTCGACCTCGTCGAGGTCGACTACGAACCGCTGCCCGCGGTGGCCGATTTCCGGACCGCCGTCGGCGGCGCCGAGGCCGGGGTACCGGTGGTGCACGAGGCATATCCCGACAACGTCGCCGGCGGGATGGGCGGCATGCCGCCGGATGAGGAGTTGTTCGCCTCGGCGCCCCATGTCGTCTCCGAGCACATCTACCAGCAGATGTACGTACCCGTGCCGATGGAGACCCGCGGCATGGTCGTGGAGTGGACCGCGGCGACCGACGAACTCACCGTGTGGGCGTCGACGCAGACACCGCACGAGCTGCGCGCATTCGCCGCGCGGCTGCTGGGCATCCCGGCCCAGGGGGTGCGGGTCATCATGCGCGACACCGGCGGTGCGTTCGGGCAGAAGGTCGTCCCGATGCGCGAGGACATGTGCATCCTGCTCGCCGCGCGCAAGGTGGCTGCCGCGACGTCGAACGCGCAATCGGGCGCAGCACTGAAATGGATCGAGGACCGCCGCGAGAACCTGATGTCGGCCGGGCAATCCCGCCACGTCGACGGCACGGTGCGGATGGCGTTCGACGACGACGGCAAGATCCTGGCCGCCGACATCGACTTCATCCAGGACGTCGGGTCCTACCCCACGCCGTATCCGGTGCTGACCACCGCCGCGATCGGCATGTTCTTCCCCGGCCCGTACCGGGTGCCCAAAGCCAGCTTCAACTACAAGACCGTGTTCTCCAACACGCCCGGACTGCACGCCTACCGCGGCCCCTGGCAATACGAAACCCTCACGCGGGAAATACTTCTCGACTGCGCGGCTCGCAGGATGGGAATGGATCCGGTCGAGTTGCGCCGGATCAACATCCTGCGCGGCGACGAGATGCCGTTCTTCAATCCCAACGGCATGCCCTACGACAACTGCGCGCCCGCAGACACATTCGAGCAGGCCGTCAAGATCCTCGACCACGAGGGCTTTCGCAAGGAGCAGGCCGAGGCGCTGGCCGAGGGGCGCTACATCGGGCTCGGGTTCTCCGCCTACATAGAGCCGACCGGCGCGGCGACCGGAAACCTCGCGACCGAGGGCGCCACGGTGCGGATGGAGTCCACCGGCAAGATCAACGTCTACGTCAACGGCGGGTCCGCAGGTAACAGTATCGAGACCACTGTGGTGCAGCTGACCGCGGATGCGTTGGGCGCCAACATCGAAGATGTCGCCACGATCCAGGGTGACACCGCGGTGACACCCTATGGAGCGGGCACCCAGGGCAGCCGCAGCGGGCCGATGACCGCGGGCGCGGTCAACGAGGCCGGCTCCATCCTGCGCGGGCAGATCCTCGCGATCGCCGCGCAGATGCTCGGAGTCGAGGAGTCCGAGGTCGTGCTCGCGAACTCGAAGGCCACCGTGCGCAACGACCCCGACAAGGGCGTCAGCTTCGCCGACATCGCCTACCGCTCCTATTACGACCCCGCCCAGCTCGGCGGTGTCCCGCCGACCCTGGAGGCCACCGCACGGTTCAACTCACAGGCGATGATCCACTGGGCCAACGCGACTCACGTGTGCACCTGCGAGGTGGACATCGAGACCGGTCAGGTCACACTGACCCGCTACATCGTCAGCGAGGACGTCGGCCCGATGATCAACCCGAACGTGGTCGAAGGCCAGGTCGCCGGCGGCACTGTGCAGGGCATCGGCGGGGCGCTGCTGGAGAAGCTCGCCTACGACGAAGCCGGCAATCCGATCGCGTCGACATTCGTCGACTACCTGCTACCCACGGCTACCGAGGTGCCGCCGATCGAATTCGGCCACGTCGAGATCCCCGGACCCGGAGTGGGCGGATACAAGGGTGCCGGTGAGGGCGGGGCGATCGGCTCACCGCCGGCGGTCATCAACGCGATCAACGACGCGCTGGCCCCGCTCGGTGTCACCCTGACCCAGTTACCCGCAACACCGGCCACGATCGTCGAGCTCATCGAGCGCGCAGGACTAGCAGGAAAGGACCACTGACGGTGGAACTGAACAACGAATTCCGGGTGGCGGTCCCGCCCACCGAGGTCTGGGACGTCTTCACCGACGTCGAGCGCGTCGCCCCCTGCCTTCCCGGCGCCACACTGCTGTCCGTCGACGGTGACACCTTCCACGGCGCCGTGAAGGTCAAGGTGGGTCCGATCACCGTGTCCTACAAGGGCATCGCGTCCTATCAGGAGAAGGACGCTTCGGCACGGCGGATCGTGCTGCGCGCAGAGGGCAAGGAGACCCGCGGCAGCGGGACCGCGGCGGCCACCGTCACCGCACAGCTCAAGGACGAGGGCGAGTCGACCTATGTCGGCATCACCACCGACTTGGCGATCTCCGGCAAGGCCGCGCAGTTCGGCCGAGGGGTACTGGCCGACGTGTCCGGCAACCTGATCGCGCAGTTCGCCCGCAGTCTGGAAGCCGAACTGCTCGGCGATTCCCCGGCCACCGCAACGACGGCGCAGACCGCCGAGGCGGCCGCGGCGGCGGCCCAGCCGGCCGGTGATTCCGTCGACCTGCTGAAGGTCGTCGCGGTGCCGATGGCCAAGCGGTTCGCCCCGGTGATCGCCGCGGCCGCGGCCGCGGGCACGCTCGGCTTCCTGCTCGGGCGGCGCAAGCGCTCCGCACCTGCCGCGGCCGTGCTCGCCGACGATCTACAGGCCCTGTTGGCCCGGTTGCTGTCCTCATGAAGGCTGCTCCCTTCGCCTACCACCGCCCCGACACGGTCGCGGACGCGGTGTCGCTGCTCGGTGAATTCGGCGACGACGCGAAGATCCTCGCCGGTGGACAGAGCCTGGTGCCGATGCTGGCGATGAGGCTGACGCACTTCGAGAACCTGATCGACATCTCCCGGATCGATGATCTGCGCGACATCGAGTTGCGCGGCGACACGGTCCGGATCGGAGCCGGCACCCCGCACGCCCTGGTCGGTATGGATGACGAAGTGGCGGAATCGGTTCCGCTGCTGACCCTGTCCACCCCGCACATCGGGCACTTCCAGATCCGCACCCGCGGCACGTTGGGCGGCGCCATCGCCCACGCCGACCCGGCGGCCGAGTACGCGGCGGTCGCACTGGCACTGGACGCCGAGATCGAGGCCACCTCCGCGAGCGGGACGCGACGGATCGCGGCGGCCGAGTTCTTCACCGGCCTGTGGGAGACCGCGCTGGCCTCCGACGAGATCTTGACCGCGGTGACCTTCCCGATGTGGTCGCGACGATGCGGCTTCGCCGTTCAGGAATTCGCCCGGCGTCACGGCGATTTCGCGATCGCCGGCGCGACGGTGGCCGTCGAGCTCGACGATCACGGCACGGTGTCCCGCTGCGGGATCGGGCTGCTGGGGCTCGGGTCCACCCCCGAGCGCGGCACCCCGGCCGAACAGGCCGTCGTCGGACGACCCGTCAGCGACATCACCGCCGAGGAGTTCGGCCGGCTGGCCGTCTCCGCGCTCGACGATGTTCCGTCCGACCTGCAGGGCACCGCGGCGTACCGCACCAAGGTCGGCGCCACGATGGCCGCGCGGGCATGGTCACAGGCAACCACTGCCGCTCTTGAAACGACGGAGGCCCTCAATGCATGAACATCCCGTCGAGGTGTCGGTCAACGGCCGCCGCTACGCAGGGACCGTCGAGCCACGTCTGACATTGGCCGACTACCTGCGGGAGAACTGCGGGCTGACGGGCACGCACCTGGGCTGCGAACACGGTGCCTGCGGCGCGTGCACCGTGCTGCTCGACGGCCAGGCGGTCCGGTCTTGTCTGATCTTCGCGGTGCAGGTCGACGGCCAGGAGGTCACCACGGTCGAGGGCATCGCCGGCAAGGACGGTGAACTCTCGCCGGTGCAGGCCGCGATGCGCGAGTGCCACGGACTGCAATGCGGCTTCTGCACCCCGGGATTCGTCACCAGCATCACCGCGCTGCTGAGGGACAACCCCAGCCCCACCGACGAGGAGATCCGTGAGGGCCTGTCCGGCAACTTCTGCCGGTGCACGGGCTATCAGGGCATCGTCAACGCGGTCAAGCGCGCGGCCGAAACCACCAGCTGACGCCCTGCCTCGCCTCCGCGGCCGCACCGGAGCACGGCGTTTCCCGGCGACCCAGCCCACCGAGATCGCACGTAGCGCGCGTCAATACGCGAAACTGGCGCGTGGAATGCACGTTCGGCGAAGGGGTTGGGCATGAGGATCGGGTTCGTCGGGCTGGGCAACATGGGCTCAGCCATGGCCGCCAATCTGTTGGCGGCGGGGCACGAGGTCCTCGCCTACAACCGCTCGCCCGAGAAGGCCGCCGCTCTCGCCGAGCGTGGCGCCACGCCGGTGCCGACGGTCGCGGCCGCATGCGACGCCGAGGTCGTGATCTCGATGCTGGCCGACGACACCGCCCTCGAAACAGTCGCGTTCGGCGACGGCGGCATTCTCGCGTCGCTTCCCGCCGGCGCGGTCCACGTGTCCTCCAGCACCATCAGCGTCGCCCTGGCCGACCGGCTGACCGCCGCGCACGCCGACGCCGGGCAGGTGTTCGTGTCGGCACCGGTATTCGGCAGGCCGGAGGCCGCCGCCGCGGCCAAGCTGTTCGTCGTGGCCGCGGGTTCGGCGGATGCCGTGCAGTCTCTGCAGCCGGTGTTCGACGCGATCGGCCAGCGCTCGTTCGTCGTGTCCGACGACCCGAAGGTCGCCAACCTGGTGAAGCTGTCGGGCAACTTTCTGATCGCCTCGGTCATCGAATCGCTCGGTGAGGCGATGGCGTTGGTGGACAAGGCCGGCGTCGACAAGCAGCAGTACCTCGAGCTGCTGACATCAACGCTGTTCACCGCGCCTGCCTACCAGACCTACGGCGGGCTGCTGGCGCGCGAGGAGTTCGAGCCCGCCGGATTCGCCGCGCATCTCGGTCTCAAGGACATCCGTCTGGTGCTGGCCGCCGGCGAAGAACTTCAGGTGCCGCTGCCGGTCGCCAGCCTGATCCGCGACCGGTTCCTGACGCTGCTCGCCGGCGGCGGCCGCGACCTCGACTGGTCCGCGTTGGGCGCGCTGGCCGCCTGGGAGGCCGGCGGCAGAAAACCCGGTGCCTGACCTCGCCGAAATCGCATTCCACGCGGCCGCGGGCGCCCGCAGCGCGCGTGGAATGCGATTTCGGCGCTAGCTGGAGACGACCCCGCGCAGCCCGTCGGCGCCGAAGATCGGCTCGAGCATGCTGGACAGGTCGGGGCCCCGGCGCAAGCCGTGCCCGCCGTCGACATTGATGACCTGCCCGGTGATGAAGCTGGCCGCGTCGCTGAGCAGGAACACCGCCAGGTTGGCGATGTCCTCGACCTCGCCGACGCGCGGCAGCGGCGTGCAGGCCCGGTAGTCCTCGCTGATGGCCGGCGACTCCATGATCGGCGCGACCATGTCGGTGCGCGTCAGCCCCGGGCGGATGCCGTTGACCCGGACCGAGGACGGGCCCAGTTCGTCGGCGGCCACCATCATCAGATGGTCGAGCGCGGCCTTGCTCGGCCCGTAGGCGCCGAACCAGCGGTGGGTGTTGCTCGACGCGATCGACGAGATACCGATGAACGCTCCCCCACCGCCGCGCACCATCTCCCGCGCGCTGTGCTTGAGCACGTACATGGTGCCGTTGACGTTCAGGTCGACGGTGTTCCGCCACGCGGCGGAGTCGATCTGGGTGAGCGGTCCGATGGTCTCCGAACCGCCTGCGCTGTGCACGACACCGTCGAGCCGGCCGCGCCACGCGGTCGCCGCCTCCACCAGCCGCTCCGCGTCGTCCTCGTCGGTCACGTCGGCCGGCTGGTAGTTCACCTCACCCGCGCCGTCGCCGGCGGTCGCCCTGAGTTCCTCGGCGGCGGCCGCGAGCTTGTCGGCGCTCCGCCCGGCCAGCATGACGTTGCCCCCAGAGGCGACCACGGCGGCTGCCACGCCCTTGCCGATCCCGCTGCCACCGCCCGTGATCAGGTACGTGCGTTCTGACAGCGACAGCAACATGGGAAGTCCCTCCGACGGGTAGTCAGGCTAACTAGAACAGGTTCCAGTTATACGTCACGGCTCGTCGCGGCGGGAGAGCTTTGGCGCACCCAGGGTGCGCCAGTCCGGCACATCCGGCGGCAGGCCGACCGGGAACCGGTTCTCGTTGTGAGCCGCCCAGTGCGCGTGCCCGAGTTCGTGGATGTGGAACGCGTGCCGCAGCGCCTCGGCGAAGCCCATCGCGTCGCTGGCCGCATTGACCGAATCCTTGACCAACAGCGCGGCCATCGTAGGCCGCTCGGCGATCCGCCGCGCGAACTCCAGCGTCTTGTCCTCGAGCTCGGCGCGCGGGAACACCTTCGACACCATGCCGAGCCGGTGTGCCTCGTCGGCGTCGATCGCATCGCCGGTGAGCAGCAGCTCCTTGGCTTTGCGCGGGCCGAACTCCCACGGGTGGGCGTAGTACTCCACGCCCGGCATCCCCATCCGCACGGCGACCACGTCGCTGAACTTGGCGTCGTCGGACGCGACGATCAAATCGCACGCCCAGATCAGCATCAGCGCCGCCGAAATCGCGTTTCCCTGCACCTGCGCGATGGTGATCTTGCGCAGGTCGCGCCAGCGGCTGGTGTTGTTGAAGAAGTAGTGCCACTCCTGCAGGTACGTCCGCTCGATCACGGCGTCGCGGGTGGCGCCGTTGCAGGTGAACGTCGGGTGCTGGTCCGGGCCGGGGGCCCGCTCGGCCAGCGCCTCCTCCGAGCCCAGGTCGTGCCCGGCCGAGAAGTTCTTGCCCCGCGCGGCCAGGATGACCACCCGGACGTTGTCGTCGGCCTCGGCCCGCCCGAACGCCTCGTCCAGTTGCACCAGCAGCGTGCGGGACTGTGCGTTCTGCGCCTCGGGGCGGTTCAGCCAGATCCGCGCGATGCGACCCTCGTCGAGGGTCTCGTATGTCACCTGCTCAGGGTTCGCCACGCGATACACATTACGGCGGAAGTGTCACGTCCGAGTACAGCACCCCGGAACAGTCCCGGTAGTTGGCTAGAGTTGATCCATGCCTGCGAAATCTGATCCCGCCGAGATCGGCGACGTCGAGCCTATCGCTGACAGCACCGAGCGCCAGGCGCGTCGCGTCGTGGCCGCCTACGCCACCGACGCCGACGAGTGCCGCGTCTTCCTGTCGATGCTGGGTATCGGACCGGCGAAGCTCGACGCCTAATGACGTCCGAGAGCGGTGCCGAGGCCCGCTCCGGAGGTGCCGACTTCGTCGTGGTGGCCAATCGGCTGCCGATCGACATGGTGCGGAAACCCGACGGCACCGTCGAGTGGAAGCGCAGCCCCGGGGGGCTGGTAACCGCACTGGAACCACTGCTGCGGCGCAGGCACGGAGCCTGGATCGGCTGGCCGGGTGTCCCCGAGGACGCTGATGACCCCGACGCGTCCACCGAGCCGATCGAGCAGGACGGGATGACGCTGGTCCCGGTCCGGCTCAGCGCCGAGGACGTCGCCGAATACTACGAGGGTTTCTCCAACGCCACGCTGTGGCCGCTCTACCACGACGTCATCGTCAAGCCGATCTACCACCGGCAGTGGTGGGACCGCTATGTCGAGGTCAACCGGCGGTTCGCCGAGGCCGCGGCGCGCGCCGCGGCACCGAACGCCACGGTCTGGGTGCAGGACTACCAGCTGCAGCTGGTCCCCAAGATGCTGCGGATGCTGCGCCCGGATCTGACCATCGGCTTCTTCCTGCATATCCCGTTCCCGCCGGTGGAGCTGTTCCTGCAGATGCCGTGGCGCACCGAGATCACCGAGGGCTTGCTGGGTGCCGACCTGGTGGGCTTCCACCTTCCGGGCGGCGCACAGAACTTCCTGATCCTGGCCCGTCGGCTGGTCGGCGCGACCACCTCCCGCGCCACCGTCGGCGTGCGTTCGCGGTTCGGCGAGGTGCATTTCGGGTTCCGCACGGTCAAGGTCGGCGCGTTCCCCATCTCGATCGACTCCGCCGACCTCGACCAGCAGGCCAGAAGCCGGACCATCCGGCAGCGCGCCCGCGAGATCCGCGCCGAATTGGGCAACCCGCGCAAGATCCTGCTCGGGGTGGACCGGCTGGATTACACCAAGGGCATCGACGTGCGGCTGAGGGCGTTCTCCGAATTGCTCGAAGAAGGCCGCATCAACCCCGAGGACACCGTGCTGGTGCAGCTCGCCACGCCGAGCCGGGAGCGCGTGGAGAGCTACATCGCGATGCGCGAGGAGATCGAACGCCAGGTCGGCCATGTCAACGGGGAGTTCGGCGAGGTCGGCCACCCCGTCCTGCACTACCTGCACCGCCCGATCCCCCGCGAGGACCTCGTCGCGTTCTTCGTCGCCGCCGACGTCATGCTGGTCACGCCACTGCGCGACGGGATGAACCTGGTGGCCAAGGAGTACGTCGCCTGCCGCAGCGACCTCGGCGGTGCGCTGGTGCTCAGCGAATTCACCGGCGCCGCAGCCGAACTGCGTCAGGCCTACCTGACCAACCCGCACCACCTCGAAGGGGTCAAGGACGCCATCGAGGCGGCGCTGAACCAGGCCCCCGAGGAGGGCAGGCGCCGAATGCGGGCGCTACGCCGGCAGGTCCTCGCCCACGACGTCGACCGCTGGGCCCGGGCGTTCCTCGACGCCCTCGCATCCAAGGAACCGTCCGGCCAGGAGTGACGTCGAGCTCCGCTAGCATTCCGATACCAGTGGAATCGGATTCCGCCGCGCGGCGAAAGGCACATCGATGGCGACCTACGCAGTCACCGGTTCGGCATCGGGAATGGGCGCCGCCGCGGTGGCCCAGCTCCGGGCCGACGGCCACACCGTGATCACCGTCGACATCAAGGACGCCGACGTTGTGGCCGACCTGTCGAGCGTCGATGGCCGGGCCCACGCCGCAGAGCAGGTGCTGACCGCGTGCGCCGGTCGCCTCGACGGAGCCCTGATGGCGGCTGGCCTGGGCCCTGGCAAGGGCGCAGACCGTCTCCGGCTGATCGCCACGGTGAACCACCTCGGCGTCGTCGATCTCCTGCAACGCTGGCGCCCCGCACTTGCCGTCGCGCAGCACGCGAAGGTCGTTGTCGTGGGCAGCAATTCGACCACCACTACGCCGGGGGTACCCGGACGCGCGGTGCGCGCACTGCTGGCCGGAGACGTCGACGGCGCCGTACGGTCCACCCGACTCTACGGTCCCGGCCGGCCCGCCATGGTCTACGCGGCCTCCAAGATCGCGGTCACCCGCTGGGCCCGGCGTACCGCCGTGCTGCCCGAGTGGGCCGGCGCCGGCATCCGGCTCAACGTCCTCGCCCCCGGCGCGGTCCTGACCCCGCTGCTACAGGAGCAGCTCGCCGACAAGCGTCAGGGCAAGCTCGTCGAACGCTTCCCGGTGCCCGTGGGCGGCTACGGCGAGCCCGGACTGCTGGCCCGCTGGATGTGTTTCATGCTCTCCGATGCCGCCGATTTCTCCTGTGGCAGCGTGGTTTTCGTTGACGGGGGCACTGATGCACTTTTCCGTGGCGATGACTGGCCGCGTCCGTATCCGTTGCGCCGGGTCGTACGGTACCTGCGGCGGTACCGCGGTCGAAGCCGACCGGCGTGAGTGACGGCAGGCCCACCGGGCGCCCCCGCGACTCGTCGATCGACGACCGGGTGTTTGCGGCCACCCGCGAGCTGCTGGCGGAGGTCGGCTGGGACGAACTGAGCGTGCGCCTGGTCGCGGCGCGCGCCGGAGTCGGCCGGTCGAGCCTGAACCGCCGGTGGAACTCGAAGGCCGAGCTCGTGCTGCAGGCCGTTCTCGGCGAAACCCCGGACATGTCACCGTTTTCCGGGACGGACCTGGACGGGTGGATCCAGTGGGTGGTGCGCGGCAGCCACGAGTTGTTCGCCCGCAGCGACGTGCGTGCCGCGGTGCCGGGCCTGCTGCTGGCGCTGGCCGAAAACGACGAACTGCGCGACAGGCTGTGGAAGAGCTTCAGCGGTCCGGCGGTGGCGCTGTACACCGAGCACGTCCCGACACGCACCCCCGCCCAGCGCCGACGCGCCGAGCTTGATGCCCGCGCGGCGCTGGTGATGGCGGCCGGTTCGGCGCTCTTGCTGACCACGGTCGCCACCGACGACGACTCCGACGCGCTACGGCGCAGGATCGCCCAACTGCTGAGCGATGCTGTCGGCAACCGCTGAGGCGGAGAAGGATTCGATGATGGCCTGCCTGGGCGAGCGCCAGCGCAGGCCGAGATCGTCGGTGGTGGCGCGGTCGTCGGTCGGTGTGGCCGAGGTGAGAAGCAATGCGGCCTCGTAGCTCAGGCCGTCACCCAGCGGGACGTAGCGACCGACGGCGTCGGAGAGCCGGCCGAGCGCCAGCAGCACCCCGGGCGGCAAGGGAACTCGGCGGACCGGCCGCCCCAACCCGGCCTCCAGTGCGTCGATCATCTCGTCGAAAGTCAGCATCACACCGCCGCAGACGTAGCGGCGCGGGCCGCGGCCGGGCCGCATCAGCGCGGTGTGCACATCGGCCACGTCCCGGACGTCGATCATCTGCATGCCCGCGCGCACCCTCGGCGCCACCCGGGACCGCACGATGGGCGCCCATCCGCGCTCGGTGACTCCCGCGGCGGTGTGGAACGCGGCGCCGACCACGCTGGACGGGTAGGTCACCACGACCGGTGCGCCCGCCTCCTGCAGGCGGCGCGCCACCCGGTCGGCATAACCTTTGGTCTTGGCGTAGGTGCTGCGCCCATCGGAAGTCGGCGAGTCAGCCGAGATGACGCCGTCCGGCGGTGGGAACAGTGCACTGTAACTGCTCACCGACACGACGGGATCCAACCCGAGGTCGACGGCCCGGGTCAGGACCCGTTCGGTCGCGTAGGCGTTGATGTCCCACATCAGCTGTGCGCGACGTTCGTCGGTCCCGACCACACCGGCGGCGTGGACCACCGCGTCGGCACGGTCAACAGCGCGGTAACGGTGGACTCGTCGCGGATGTCGCCGACGACGACGGAGACCTCGCCCAGATCCCGGAGGCTACGGAGCACCGCAGCGTCCTGTTCCTGCGGGAGGACCAGGAGTCGGACCCGGTGCCGCGCCTGCAGGAGCGCCCGAACGGTGTGCGCGCCGAGACAGCCGATGCCCCCGGTGACCGCGATCTGCATGGAGATCTCCTCGTCGCCCGCCATGACATTACGATACCAATGGCATCGAAACGGTGATCAGGGGCGGCCAGGGTCGAGACCGGTGGTCAGGTGTCGGCGCCGGCCTGAACGTAGGGGCGGTTCAGATCGGGGTGATGTAGGCGATCAGCCACTTGCCGTCGACCTTCTTGTAGTCGACCCGCAGACGGCTGCCGTCGTAGACGGACTCCTTGCCTTTGTCGGTCACCGTGCGGTTCATGTAGACCATCACCGATGCCGAGGTGCGCGCTGCGTCAAGGATTCCCGCTCCGACCGTGTGGGCCTGGCTGACGAGCTCACGGTCGCGTGCCTGCGGGATGATCTCGTTGGTGACGCGGTCCTGGAACTCCTGGCGATATTCCGGGGTCAGCATCGGATACACCTCGGCGAAACTGCGCTCCACGGTCTGGTAGTCGAAGCCGAACACCAGCGGAATCTGCTCTTGCGCCAGCGAGGGCAACTCGGCACGAGCCTGCTCTTCGCCGTTGAGCTCCACCCGATTCCAGTACAGCCAGCCGCCGACAGCGGACAGCGCGACGAAACCGGTGGCCAGAAGCACCGCGAGCGCCCCGAGAAGCCTGGCGGGCCAGTCTCGCATCAGTTGCCCCCGTCGGGGTATTTGAGGTCGTAGGCCGTCATGTGCCCGTTGTCGTCCTCATGGACGATGACGCGCATCCGGTACGGCTCGGACGGTGCGTTGTTCCCGTCCAGATCGGTCACCGTAACGCGCACCGACACCATCACTTTCGCGTTCTGGGCGATCTCGTCGATCTCCTCGAGCGCCGCACCGTTGACCACCGCCTCGGAACTGGCGTTGGTGTCGCGGAACAGCAACTTGAGGTTCTCGACGTTGCCCTCCTGCGTCATCATCGCGCGCAACGGGCCGCTGGTTCCGTCGACGAACCGGTCCACGCTCTCGTCGATCGTGTTCTGGGTGTAGCTGAACATGTTGACTACCGACTGCGCCGCGGTGTCGACGAACCGGCGCTCACGGTCTTGCTTGGCCTCGATGGCGCTCTGCTGGCCGACCATCATCACGACCGCGGCGACCAGTGCGCCCACCGCGACCGCCGTGATCGCGATCGACAGGATCGCCACCATCTGCCGGTGTGGCCGCCGCCGCGGTGGAGGGCCGACGGGCCGCGCGGAGCGCACCGGCGCGGACACTTCGACGCTCAGCCCGGCGGGCGAGGGCGTGGCCTCGGCCTTGGCGGGACCCGCGGCGCGCGACGCCCGGCGGCGCACCCGCTGCGGGGTGGGAACAGACTCTTGCACTACCTACACCTGCTTCGGCGCCAACATCAGATCGACCCAGTTCTCTGCCGGCACCAGCTTGTCCGAACCGGGCGCGTACACGCCGACGCCACCTGCCGGGTCGACGAACTTGCCGTTCCGATCGTAGGTCGCCGTCGAGGTCCCACTCGCCAGGGGGGCCTCGGCGGGCAGTGGCGCGCTGGGCGCGGCGGGGGCCGGTGCGGGCGCGGCGGGGGCCGGTGCCGGCGCGGGCGGCGCCAGC
>NZ_JBTBFV010000074.1:0-24184 GCF_054786995.1 Mycobacterium sp. ZZG | reverse complement strand
CAGTTGGTGGCGATGGAATCGGCCGCCCGGATCTTCCCGAAAGGACTGGCGCAGCTGCTCGAGCGCCGCGACCGCACCTGCCGGACCCCGTACTGCAACGCCGTGATCCGCCACCACGACCACGCCATACCCGATCGAGCCGGCGGGCCGACCAGCGCGCGCAACGGCCTCGGGATGTGCGAGGCCTGCAATTACGCCAAAGAAGCCCCCGGCTGGCAGGTCAACACCACCGAATCCGACGGGGAGCACACCGCCGAATTCATCACCCCCACCGGGGCGATCTATCGCACCAGCGCACCCCAACTACCCGGCCCACCGGTCCGCCGCCGCCTCAGCCTCCTCGAAGGCAAACTCACCATCGACCTCATCACCTTCGACGCCGCGTAGTCGCGTCAGGTCACCCGGCGCCGGGCATCTGGCGCGTGTCTTCAGCTGCGTTGCGGGACCGCGGCGAGCTGGGTGAGGCGCACGCTGTTGCCCGAAGGATCCCGGAATCCGCAGTCGATGCCGTAGGGCATCTCGTGGGGTTCCTCGGTGAACTCGACGCCGCGTGCCTTCAGCTCCTCGTAGCTGGCGCGGCAATCGTCGGTGGTCAGGAAAATGGTGCCGGCGAAGCCCTTTGCGGTGAGGTCGAGTACCTGCTTCCTGGTGGCGTCGTCCATGACAGGTTCGCCGGGGACAGCCATCAGCACGATCGACACATCGTCCTGGCCGGGCGGCCCGACCGTGAGCCACCGGAAGATGCCGTCAACATCGGGCAACGAAACATCCTGGCGCACTTCCAGACCCACCTTCTCGGTCCAGAACTTCAACGCGGCTTCCTGGTCGTGAACCCACAGATGGGCACTGGCAATCTTGATCATGGCGCCGACGCTACGGCCGCACCGATACGCGTGTCTTCTCCCCGTGTGCTGTTTTTGCGACGCGGGTGTCGGCCTTCGGGCGGGTGTCGCGCTGCAGAATGCAGCTGGGAATCCGCGCGTGGACGGCAGCGGGCGGCATCGAAGCTCGGTATGCCGCCGGAGGCGTACCGTAGGCGCGCGCGAAACTGGTGGTGAACGACCCGACGCTCTGCAGCCCGACCATCACGCAGATGTCGGCTACCGACCTGTCGGTGTGGCGCAGCAGGGCCGCCGCCCGCTCAAGGCGTCGGGTCTGCAGGTACGCACGCGGCGACTCGCCGAATGTCTGGGTGAATGTGCGGCTGAAGTGAGCCCGGGACAATCCGGCGGCGGCCGCGAGATCGGCGACGGTGATCGGCTCTGAGTAGCGCGCGTCGGCCAGGTCCTTGGCCCGCATCAGGTAGCGGGCCGGCGGAAGCATGTCCCGGGCTGGCGGAAGCATGTCCACAGTATGGCGCGCAGCTGGGCTCGATGTTCGTCACCAGCTGAGCTCGGTGTTCGTTAACGGAATCGGCGCCCGAACCATTACGTTGTTAGGGCGGATGAGCTGGCTGGGCGGCCGCGGCACCATACGGTGTCGAGGAAAGTCCGGACTTCACAGAGCAGGGTGATTGCTAACGGCAATCCGAGGTGACTCGCGGGAAAGTGCCACAGAAAACAGACCGCCACCCCAGCGCCTGCGGGCGCTCGGGGAGGTAAGGGTGAAAAGGTGCGGTAAGAGCGCACCAGCATCCCGGGTGACCGGGGTGGCTTGGTAAACCCCACCCGAAGCAAGGCCAAGAAGGCCGCAACCTGGTTGCGGCCGCGCAGGCGCCTGAGGGTTGCTCGCCCGAGCCTGCGGGTAGGCCGCTTGAGGCACCCGGCGACGGTGTGTCCAGATGGATGGTCGCCGCCTCGCTGCCAGCCATGGTGGTGAGGAACAGAATCCGGCTTATAGGCCAGCTCATCCGCCCTAACTCCGGGTCCTGCGCTCTAAGGGCGACCCGTCGGTCATAGCGCGCGCTGGCCCTTCGCCCACGCCCATGCCGCGACTCGCCACCCGTCGGCGCCGCGGCGAAGCGCCACCGTGAACGTCGCGCCGGTCTGGGTCACCGTCCTCCCGTTGACGTCGAACGTCATCGTGGCCGGAACCACCACATACGCACTGTCGCCGGCCGTGTCGTTGTGCACCGGCTCACCGATGGTGACGTGATAGCCCGACGCGCCCGCATGGTCGCCTTCGGCCAAGACGTCGCGGTACCAGTCCGCCGCGGCCGTCGGCCCCAGCCAAAGGTGCGGTGGCATACCGTCGAGGATCGAGCCGTCGGAAGCGAACGCCTCCGACATCGCCGCGGGATCCCCGGCGTTGAACGCGTCCAAGTACGCGTGAACAGCTTCGAGGGGAGTGTCGCTCATTGCATCTGGTCGAGCATATTGGTGAACGCCGCCTTCGGGCGCAGCGCCTTTTTCACCTCATCGGCCGTGACATACGGGTACTCGCCGTATTCCAGGAAGCTCGGTACATCATGCTCGCGGACAAATTTCACGAAAGCGGACGGATGGGTTTTCCAGTCCTCGGGAAAACCCTCGAGGTTGGTGAACTCGGTGTCGAAGATGCCCTGATACTGGAAGTACAGGTCATCCTCGATCGGGAAGAGCTGCCAGCGCAGGTAGTGCAGCTTCAGCAGTTCTAGCACCGTGGGATCGGCCGCTACCGCTGCTTCCAGCGTCTTGCCATGCTCGCGAATGACGTCCTTGCGTCCGGGTATCACCTTCGCGATGATCGAGAACCCATAGCAGGCAGGTGTTTTCGGAAAGATGGGACCGTAGCGGCCACGCTCTTCCTCGAAGTAGCCGCCTTTGGGGATGGCCACCGCGGCCGGCCGAGACCAGTCCTCATCGTTGGGCATCACTTGCTCCTCGCGACAACTCGACCCCCGACTAGCCGTGACGGTAGCACCGACGGACTTCCACTGTCTGGTGACTTCCCGTGCCGACCCACCATGTTCGATCAATGACCGCATCCAATGGTGCGCTTGCGAATTCAACGAATCACCCTGACGAGGCTCTGCCACCGGCGGATGTCGACGCTTTACGGCCCGAAAGCGCTGCCACACAGGGCCTGACTGCGTACAGTACGGGTGCGGTGGCAAGCCAGATCCTCGCCGCCGCTGTCCAATCATCAACGCGGCCCGACGGATTGAGACCCCGCTCCGCGGGCAGCGCCGAACCTGACCAGCCGAACCGAGGTCAACGCGATGATGGCTGTACTGCAGCACGCCGTCCCCATCGCCACGCTGATCTTCGTAGTGTCGAGCATGCTGGCGATGGGGCTGGGGCTCAGGATCACTGAGATCACCGCCCCGCTACGCAATGCGCGGCTGGTGGCGATGTCTCTGTTGGCCAACTTCCTGTTGATGCCCGCCGCGGCGGTGCTGCTGGCCAAGGTGCTTGCTCTGGATGAACCGTTCGCAGTGGGCCTGCTGCTGCTCGGCGTCGCCGCCGGCGCCTCGTTTCTGCCCAAGCTCGCCCAAATTGCCAAAGGCGACCTGGCGTTCGCGGTCGCCGTGGTGGTGCTGCTGGTGGTGGTCAACTTCCGCAATGTGCTCTCGGTGTTCGGCACCCGCGCCATCCTGGCCGGCCTGCTGTTCATCGCCATCGGCTACGCCCTCGGCTGGGGGCTGGGCGGGCCGGCCGCCGCAACGCGGCCGGTGCTGGGATTGGGAACAGCCCAGCGCAACATCGCCGCCGCATTGGTGGTCGGGGGACAGAGCTTTAACGATCCCAGCGTGGTGGTCATGGTCGTGGTCGTGGCCATCGTCAGTCTGCTGGTCCTGCTGCCGCTGTCGCGGGCATTGGCCCGCCGTACCGCGGCCGGCGATGGAGCACCGAGACCATGACCATCCCTGATGACCGCGACGTAGGACGCCATGGCCGCGGCATGCGCCGATCCGATGCAGATCCTCGACGGTCTGGCGCGCGCCGGATCAGGACCGGCGCACCGCCTTGTCGAGTTTCCGAAGCGCACGGTCGATCTGCTCCTCGCAGCGCTGGGCCAGGTCGTCCTCCTGCTGGTACAGCAGCCCGTAGGTGAAGGTGTCCTCGCCCGCGGTGTGCGCCGCCTGGGCCTGCCGGCTCAGGTGCGCGCGGCTGACCACACTGTCCTGGTGGTCACCTAACAGCGTCTGGATCGTCTTCGCTCGGTCGGCCACCTTGCCCTGGCCGGTGGCCGCGGCGGTGTAGCGGAGCTGCTTGGCGCGCTTACGGATTCGATGCAGCGCCTCGTCAGGGTCGGTTTCGGTATCGGCCGCTGCCAGCCGGGCGGCTTTGGCGGCCTTGCGCACCCGCTTGTACGCCGAGCCGATGGTCAGCTCAGCGGGTACCCCGCCCGGACCAGAGTGGGGAGCGTCGGCGCTGACCAACTCCTCCAGCGCATCCAGCAGCCGGAAGTACCGCGGCGAGCGCATCGCCGTCAGAGACCGCTTCCATCCGGTCTGATAGCGCTTCTGGGCGCCCTCGACCAGCCGCTCGCGCACCGGTCCCCGCACATTCACCCCGGGCAGGGCGTCGAGAGCACGCTCGTACCGTTCGGCGAGCACCTCCGCGTCGCGAGCGACGCCCAGCACCCCGGCCAGTTCGCGCAACTCGTCGAGCACCCATTCCCGGCCGGTGAAGTCGAAGGAGCCCTGCGCCGACTGCAGCAGGCTGCGGATCTTGCGGGTCGTGACCCGCATCTGATGGACCGCGTCCAACGCGTCGGCCCGGACGGCCCGATCCCACGCGATGAGCTCGCCGACGTGCTGCGCCACTGCACGCCGCGCCGGATCCTTCACGGCTACCTCGGTCGCCGGGGTATCAGTGGCCAGCACCCGCGCCAGCTTGGAGCCGTGACCGGCCGGCTCCGCCCCGGCGTCGCGCAAACGATTCGTCAGCCTGTCGAACACATCCGGGTTCGCGTCGGCCCGGAGTTCGAGTTCCCACTCGCGCCAGCGCTGCTCCTCGCCGCCGACCGCGCTCGCCGTCACGTGGTCGTCGCAGAACTCGGCGATCACCGTCCCGTCCGGCCCGTGCAGGAGTTCGACGTTCCTCACCGTGCGGATGCGGGCCACCGGCTCCAGCGGTCGGTCCCGCACGATCGCCAGGACGACGTCGCGCAGACTTTCCGGTACGGCGGTCTCGTCGGAGCCGTCCTCGGCCAGCGGCGCGTGCACCTCGGTGCGGCTGTCCGCGTCGGCCGGCAACTTCAGATGCCACGCGGCGTCGGGCCCGCCCGTGCGGCGGCGCAGTGTGATCCTGTGCCGGGCGAGGTCGCGCGAGGGTGTGTCGAAGTAGACAGCGTCCAGCGATTGTGACGGCGACCGCTCAGCCCGGCTCACGGCGGCCAACCCGTCGAAGGACGGCGACCCGGTTGCCTCGACCACGTCGAACTTGCGCTCGGTCTCCATGTACCTGGACGTTTCGCGCGATTTCGGGGCCATGGACACCCTGTCTCTAGGAGGTTCGGGGGGACCATAGAGTGCCACATCGACGTGAACGGCCACCGCGGTGCCGACGGCCGTGTCCAAACTGTGTTCGACGCGCCTAGGTGCCGTTGCACCGATTTCATGATCGTTCTCTTAGGATGCTCTTATGAGTCCAGTGGTGCGGCTCGACGACTACCTCGACCGCGAAGGCAACATTGCGATCCCGGCCGGCCTGACGCTGACCTCGTTCCTCGACCGTAACGTCGAAGAACTGGGTGACACGCCGGCCTACCGGTATCTCGATTTCGACCGTGACTGCACCGTCGAGTTGAGCTGGAACCAGCTCAGGACGCGGTTGCATGCGGTCGGAACCCGACTGGAGCAGGTGACTCGTCCCGGTGACCGGGTGGCCATCCTCGCGCCGCAGGGCGTCGAGTACGTCGTCGGCTTCTTCGCAGCGATCCTGGCCGGCACCATCGCGGTCCCGCTGTTCGCGCCGGAACTTCCCGGCCACGCCGACCGGCTGGACGCGGTGCTCAACGACGCCCTGCCGACGGTGGTGCTCACCACGACGTCCGCCGCCGAGTCGGTCCGTGACTTCGTGCGCAAGCTTCCGCGCGAGCGCCGGCCCAGGATCATCGCCACCGATGCGGTGCCCGACGCCGTCGGCGCCGGTTTCGCGCCCGCGCCGCTGAACAGCGACGACATCGCCTATCTGCAGTACACGTCGGGTTCCACCCGTGCGCCGGCGGGTGTGGAGATCACCCACCGCTCGGCCTGCACCAACATCGTCCAGATGATCGACGGCGTCGGTCTGGACCACAACATCCGCAGCGTCAGCTGGCTGCCCCTGTTTCACGACATGGGACTGCTGATGATCATGTTCCCCGCGCTGTGCGGCGGGCACATCACGCTGATGTCGCCGGTGTCCTTCGTGCGCCGGCCCTACCGGTGGATCAAGGAACTCGGCGCGTCCGACGCCCCGACGTTCGCGGCGGCGCCCAACTTCGCGTTCGAGCTGGCCGCCCAGCGCGGTCTGCCGCCGGCAGGGGACACGCTCGACCTCAACAACGTCGCCGGGCTGATCAACGGCTCCGAGCCGGTGAACATGGCCTCGATCGAAAAGTTCTACGCCGCGTTCGGGCCTTACGGTCTGCCGGCGACGGCGGTCAAGCCCTCCTACGGGATGGCCGAGGCGACGCTGTTCGTCTCGACCATCGGACCCGAGGCCCGCCCCGAGCCGACGTACCTCGACCGCGAGCAGCTCTCGCTGGGCAACGCGGTGCGGGTCGATTCCGGTGACGCCAACGCGGTGGCCCAGGTGTCCTGCGGCCGGGTGGCCCGCAGCCAATGGGCCGTGATCGTCGATCCGGCCACCGAGTCCGAGCTGGCCGACGGCCGGGTGGGCGAGATCTGGCTGCACGGCGACAACATCGGCCGCGGCTACTGGGGCCGGCAGGAAGAGACGGAGCTGACCTTCCAGAACAAGCTCCAGTCGCGCCTGCTCTACGAGAGCCACGCCGAGGGCTGCGCCGAGGACGCGCTGTGGATGCGCACCGGGGACCTCGGTGTCTACCTCGACGGCCAGCTGTACATCACCGGCCGGGTCAAGGACCTGGTGATCGTGGACGGGCGCAACCACTACCCGCAGGACATCGAGGCGACCGTCGCCGCAGCGTCACCGGCGGTGCGGACCGGCTTCGTCGCGGCGTTCTCGGTTCCCGGCGAAGGCCGCGAAGAGGTCGTCATCGTGGCCGAACGCGCTCCCGGAGCCGGCCGCGCGGATGCCGGTCCCATCCAGGAGGCGATCCGCTCTGCGGTGTCGCGCAATCATGCGCTGCCGTTGAAGGAGATCAAACTGGTTGCCGCAGGCGTGATTCCACGAACCACCAGCGGGAAGCTGGCGCGCCGGGCATGCCGGACCGAGTATCTGGAAGGCAAACTGTAGCCGCTACAGTCCGTGTGTGACCGAATTCCAGACCATCACGTTCGAGCAGACCGGTGTCATCGCGCGCATCACGCTGAACCGTCCCGATGCCGCAAACGGCATGAACGGCACGATGACCCGCGAGCTGGCCGTGGCGGCGGCACGCTGCGACAGCCCCGCCACCAAGGTCGTCGTCATCACGGGGGCCGGGCGGTTCTTCTGCGCCGGAGGTGATCTGAAGGACTTCGCATCCGCGCCGGGCCGGGGACACCACATCAAGGGGGTCGCCGACGACCTGCACCGGGCCATCTCGACGCTGGCGCGCATGGACGCGGTGGTGATCACGGCTGTCAACGGTACGGCCGCGGGCGCCGGGTTCTCCCTGGCCGTCGCCGGGGATCTGGTGCTGGCCGCGGAGTCCGCGTCGTTCACGATGGCCTACACCCGCGTCGGGCTGAGCCCGGACGGCGGTGCGTCCTACCACCTCCCACGGCTGATCGGCATCGCCAAGACCAAGCAGCTGATGCTGGCCAACCGCACGCTGTCCGCGCAAGAGGCCTCGCAGTGGGGCCTTGTGGGTGAGGTGGTCGCCGACGATCAGCTCCGGGTTCGCGCCGACGAGCTCGCCGAGCAGATGGCGCAGACCTCGGCCGGCTCCAACGGCGCGGTGAAGGCGCTGCTGTTGGACACCTTCGGCAACGGCCTGGAACAGCAGATGGAGCTGGAGGGGCGGACGATCGCCGCACGAGCCGAATCCGCCGACGGGCGCGAAGGAGTCGACGCGTTCCTGTCCAAACGCAAGGCGGAATTCGGACCTCGCGGCTAGAAGGAGTGCTCCTCGGCCGGGAAGGTACCGGTGGCGACCTCACGGGCGTAGTCGGTGGCGGCACGGCGCAGCTCGTCACCGACCGCGCCGAACCGCTTGACGAACTTCGCGGTCCTGCCATTGGTCATACCGGCCATGTCCTGCCACACCAGAACCTGGGCGTCGCAGTTGGGTCCGGCGCCGATGCCGACGGTCGGAATCGTGAGTTTCCCGGTGATCTGGGTGGCCAGCTCGGCCGGGACCATCTCCATCACCACCGCGAACGCGCCTGCCTCCTGCACGGCGATCGCGTCGTGGATGGTCTGTTCCGCGGCGTCGCCACGCCCCTGCACCCGGAATCCGCCGAGGCCGTTGACGCTCTGCGGGGTGAAGCCGATGTGTGCCATCACCGGGATGCCCGCGGCGCTCACGGCGGCGATCTGGTCGGCCACCCGCTCACCGCCTTCGAGCTTCACCGCGTGCGCGCCGGTCTCCTTGAGCATCCGGGTCGCGGTGGCCAGCGCCTGCTGCGGCCCGGCCTCGTAGCTGCCGAAGGGGAGATCGGCCACGATCAGCGCGTGCGGTGCGCCCCGGACCACTCCGCGCACCAGCGGAATCAGTTCGTCGAGCGTCACCGGAACGGTGGTGTCGTAGCCGTAGACCACGTTGGCCGCGGAATCGCCGACGAGCAGCACCGGAATCTGCGCTTCGTCGAAGATCGCCGCGGTGGAGTAGTCGTATGCGGTCAGCATGGCCCACTTGTGGCCTTCGGCCTTCCACTTGTGCAGGTGGTGCGTCCGGACCTTCACACGCTTGGGCGTCTCGGTGACAGCGCCGTAGACAGGCTGCTCAGACATCGTTGTCCCCTTAATGGGCGAGTCGTGTTGAATCCTCGAGGCCCGAATCGGGTCCCCGGGTTTCGCTGACCCGCCCAGTCTGCCACTGCGTCAGCAGAAGGTGAACGGCGCGTTAAGTGGATTTGCTCACACCCGTCCCGCCCGGGCATACGATCGGCGGCATGCAACGGCTCAGCGGACTCGACGCCAGTTTCCTGTACCTCGAAACCGCGGCCCAGCCACTGCATGTCTGTTCGATCCTGGAGCTCGACACGTCCACGATGCCGGGCGGCTACACCTTCGACCGGCTGCGCGACGGGCTGGAGCTCTGCATCAAGGCCATGCCCGAGTTCCGCGAGAAGATCGCCGACAGCCGGTTCAACCTTGATCACCCAGTCTGGGTGGAGGACAACGATTTCGACGTCGACCGTCATCTGCACCGAATCGGGTTGCCATCGCCGGGTGGCCGTGCCGAGCTGGCCGAGATCTGCGGCCACATCGCGTCGTTGCCGCTCGACCGGACCCGCCCGCTGTGGGAGATGTGGGTGATCGAGAACGTCGCCGGCACCAGCGACGGGCCCCCAGCGCACACCGGCGGCCGCGTCGCGGTGATGACCAAGGTGCATCACTGCGCAGTCGACGGTGTGACCGGGGCGAACCTGATGTCGAAGCTGTGCACCACCGAGCCCGACGCGCCGCCGCCGGATCCGGTGGAGGGTCCCGGCGGCGGCACCGATCTGGAGATCGCGGTCAGTGGCGCGGTGCGATTCGTGAGCAGACCGTTGAAGCTGGTCAACGTCCTGCCGAACACGGTGTCGACGGTGATCGACACCGTGAAGCGGGCGCGCAGCGGCCTGACGATGGCGCCGCCGTTCGTGGCGCCCAAGACCGCGTTCAATGCGAACGTCACCGGCCGCCGCAACGTCGCGTTCGCCCACCTCGATCTCGACGACATCAAGACGGTGAAGACTCACTTCGGGGTCAAGGTCAACGATGTGGTGATGGCGCTGGTGTCCGGTGTGCTGCGCACGTTCCTGATCGAGCGAGGCGAGCTGCCCGAGAGTTCGCTGGTCGCCATGGTTCCGGTGTCGGTGCACGAGAAGTCCGACCGTCCCGGACGCAACCAGGTATCGGGGATGTTCTCCCGGCTCGAGACCAACATCGAGGACCCCGTCGAGCGATTGAAAGCCATTGCCGAAGCGAATTCGGTTGCCAAACAACATAGTTCGGCGATCTCGGCGACTCTTCTGCAGGACTGGACACAGTTCGCCGCGCCGGCGGTGTTCGGGGTGGCGATGCGGGTGTACGCCAGCAGCAGGCTCAGCGGTGCGCGGCCGGTGCACAACCTGGTGGTCTCCAACGTGCCCGGTCCGCAGGGTCCGCTGTACATGCTGGGGTGCGAGGTCAAGGCGATGTATCCGCTCGGACCGATCTTCCACGGTTCGGGCCTGAACATGACGGTGATGTCGCTGTCGGGCAATCTCGACGTCGGAATCGTGTCGTGCCCCGAGTTGCTGCCCGACCTGTGGGACATGGCCGACGCGTTCGACGTGGCGCTCGGTGAACTTCTGGACGCCACGCGCTAGCGCTGCCCGCACACGCGCCGTGCCAGCATGGATGCCGGTTCATGGCAGCATGTGGTGCCATGAAGCTCACGTCCGGTGCCGCGCGACCCGGTCTCCTGCTGACGCTGGCCGTGCTGCTGGTCGCCGGGTGCAGCCAGGTGGTGTCGGGGCGGGCGCTGGTCGCCGTGCCCCCGCCCGGCACCCCGATCGAGTGGGGCCCGTGTGAAGCCGGACCGTCTGACCAGGTGCGCATCCCGCCCGGCGCCGAGTGCGGCATGCTGTCGGTGCCCGTCGACTGGGACAACCCCGACGACCCCGACGGTGACGTTGCGCAGATCGCGTTGCTGCGGATCAAGGCCGGCGGAGACAAGATCGGCTCGCTGATCGTCAATCCGGGTGGGCCGGGCAAATCGGGCAAGGAATCGGCAGCCGTGATGGCCGCGACGCTGCCCGAAGAGGTACGTCAGCGCTTCGATCTGGTGGGCTTCGATCCGCGCGGCGTTGCGGAATCCACGCCGGCCGTGTGGTGCAACAGCGACGCCGACCATGACCGACTGCGGGCCGACAACGTCGTGGAATACACCCCGGAGGGTGTCGCGCATCTGGAGAAGCTCACCAAGGAGTTCGTCCAGCGCTGCGTCGACAAGATGGGCCTGGACTTCCTCGGCAACGTCGGAACCGAGAGCGTGGTCAAGGATCTCGAGGCGCTGCGCGCCGCCCTCGGCGACGAGAAGCTGACGTTCCTGGGGTACTCGTACGGAACCCGTATCGGCGCCGGCTACGCCGAGGCCTATCCGCAGAAGGTGCGCGCCATGGTGCTCGACGGCGCCATCGACCCGAACGCCGATCCCGTCGAGGCCGACGTCCGGCAGGCCGCGGCGTTCCAGCAGGCGTTCGACGACTACGCCACCGACTGCGCCGTCGATCCCGACTGCCCGTTGGGCACCGACCCGGACAAGGCCGTCGACGTGTACCGGTCGATGGTGTGGCCGCTGGTCGATGAGCCGGCCGACACCACCGACCCGCGGGGTCTGAGCTACAACGATGCGATCGTCGGCACCATCCTGCCGCTGTACTCGCCGGGACTGTGGCGGCACCTGACGCAGGCCCTGTCCGAGATCAAGAAGGGCCGCGGCGACACCATGCTGGCGCTGGCCGATCTGTACATGGGGCGGGACGCGCAGGGGCACTACAACAACGGCACCGACTCCCGTATCGCGGTCAACTGCGTCGACAAGCCGGCGATCACCGACCGTGCCACGCTGGTGGAGCAAGACCGGCGGGTTCGCGAGGCCGCGCCGTTCATGGCCTATGGCGAGTTCACCGGCCTGGCGCCGATGACCACGTGCGGATTCTGGCCGATACCGCCGACGAGCACCCCCCACGAGATCAACGTCGACGGGCTGCCGCCGATCCTGGTCATCTCGACGACCAACGACCCGGCCACCCCGTACCAGGCGGGTATCGACCTGGCGCGTCAGCTCGACGGCACCTTGGTGACCTTCGAGGGCACCCAGCACACCGTTGCGCTGCAAGGAGACTCGTGCATCGACGAGATCACCACCCGGTACCTCGTCGACGTCACCGTGCCCGCGCCGGACACTCGCTGCTGACGATCCTGGTGAGCGGCTGATAACGGCCCGGTCACCGTTGCGTCCCGGGGGGAGACCTCGCCCGGCTCGCGTGCAACGATGTCTGCCATGTTGCGTGCCGCCCGGTTGATCGCAGCGCTGGCCGTGACATCGGCGGCGTCGTGCCCGTCGGCAGCCGCCACACCCGCTGACGCCGACCAGTCGTACTCCACTGCGCCGGTGTGGAGTTCGTGTTCGTCGTGGGTTCCGGATACCTCCAGGATCCCCGCCGCGCAGTGCGGCACCGTCGCGGTGCCCGTCGACTACGCCGAACCTGACGGTGCCCGAGCCGATTTGGCGGTCATCAGGGTGCCGGCGTCCGGTTCCCGTATGGGAGTGCTCGTCGTCAACCCCGGCGGGCCCGGCGCCTCGGCGGTCGACACCGTCGCTTCGATGGGCGCGGCGCTGGCCGGCACCGAGATCGGGAGCCACTTCGACCTCGTCGGCATCGACCCGCGCGGCGTCGGTCACTCCACCCCGGCACTGCGCTGCCGCACCGACGCCGAGTTCGACGCGTTCCGTGCCGAACCGTTGGCCGACTACAGCCCGGCCGGGGTCGCCCACATCGAAGAGGTGATGCGCACGTTCGCCGCGCGGTGCCTGGACCGGATGGGCGCCGACTTCCTCGCCAGCGTCGGCACCGCGACCGCGGCACGCGACATGGATGTGGTGCGCGCGGCGCTCGGCGAGGACCGCATCAACTATCTCGGCTTCTCCTACGGCACCCAGTTGGGTGCGGTGTACGCCACGCGGTACCCCGACCGGGTGCGCGCGATGGTGCTCGACGGCGCCGTTGATGTCAGTCTCGACCCGATCACCGAGAGCCTGAACCAGCAGGCCGGTTTTCAGAAGGCCTTCCAGGAGTACGCGGCCGACTGCGCGGAATCGGCGGGCTGCCCGCTGGGCGCCGACCCGGCACAATTCGTCGCACGTTTCCAGCAGCTCGTCGATCCGCTGGTGAACCGCCCTGCGGCGACGGACGATCCGCGCGGCCTGAGCTACCAGGACGCCATCACCGGCACTGTCAGCGGGCTGTACTCACAGCGCTACTGGCCGTATC
Organism: Mycobacterium sp. ZZG; assembly: GCF_054786995.1. Lineage (NCBI taxonomy): Bacteria > Bacillati > Actinomycetota > Actinomycetes > Mycobacteriales > Mycobacteriaceae > Mycobacterium > Mycobacterium sp. ZZG. The sequence continues at coordinate 11,016 of NZ_JBTBFV010000074.1, read as the reverse complement.
TGACCAGCGGGCTGCTCGGGCTGCAGCGCGGCACCGACCCGGGTGACCTGTTGCTGCTCGCCGACGACTATCAGCAGCGGGACCGTAACGGGCACTACAAGAACCGGCAGGACGCATTCAACGCGATCCGCTGCGTCGACGCGGTCTATCCGGCGGACCCGGCGACCTGGGTGGAGGCCGACAGGCGCTCCCGTGAGATCGCGCCCTTCCTGTCACACGGACCGTTCACCGGGTACGCCCCGCGCGACGTGTGCGCGATGTGGCCGGTGCCGCCGACCCCGGTGGTCGGGGTCGCCACGTCGCCCGGGCCGGGCAAGGTGGTGGTGGTGTCGACGACCGGTGACCCGGCCACGCCGTACGAGTCCGGGGTGAACCTGGCGCGGCAGCTGGACGCCCGGCTGATCAGTTTCGAGGGCACCCAGCACACCGTGGTCTTCAACGGCGACGCGTGCGTCGACACGGCCACCGTCGAGTTCTTGGTGAACTCGACACCGCCGCCCGACGGTTTGCGCTGCTAGCGGCCCCGTAACACAGAATTAACAGGCGGAACCTAGGCTTCGGGCATGGATCGGCAGAAGGAATTCGTGCTGCGCACGCTGGAGGAGCGTGACATCCGCTTCGTCCGGCTGTGGTTCACCGATGTGCTCGGATACCTCAAGTCGGTCGCGATCGCGCCTGCCGAATTGGAAGGCGCCTTCGAAGAGGGCATCGGTTTCGACGGCTCCTCGATCGAGGGCTTCGCCCGGGTCTCCGAAGCCGACATGGTCGCCCGCCCCGACCCGTCGACGTTCCAGGTGCTGCCGTGGGCCGACAGCTCGGGCAAGCACCACTCGGCGCGGATGTTCTGCGACATCACGATGCCCGACGGGTCGCCGTCGTGGGCGGACTCGCGCCACGTGCTGCGCCGGCAGCTGTCCAAGGCGAGTGATCTCGGGTTCTCCTGCTACGTGCACCCCGAGATCGAGTTCTTCCTGCTCAAGCCCGGACCCGACGACGGCACCCCGCCCGTCCCGGCGGACAACGGCGGCTACTTCGACCAGGCCGTGCATGATTCGGCGCCGAACTTCCGCCGCCACGCCATCGACGCGCTGGAGCAGATGGGTATCTCCGTCGAGTTCAGCCATCACGAGGGTGCGCCCGGTCAGCAGGAGATCGACCTGCGCTACGCCGACGCCCTCTCCATGGCCGACAACGTGATGACGTTCCGCTACCTGGTCAAGGAGGTCGCGCTCGGCGACGGTGTGCGCGCGTCGTTCATGCCCAAACCGTTCGCCGAACACCCCGGCTCGGCGATGCACACCCACATGAGCCTCTTCGAAGGCGAGACCAACGCGTTCCACAGCCCCGACGACCCGCTTCAGCTGTCCAGCGTCGGAAAGTCGTTCATCGCAGGCATTCTCGAGCACGCCAACGAGATCAGCGCCGTGACCAACCAGTGGGTGAACTCCTACAAGCGTCTGGTGCACGGCGGCGAGGCCCCGACCGCGGCGTCGTGGGGCGCAGCCAACCGTTCGGCGCTGGTGCGCGTCCCGATGTACACGCCGCACAAGGTGTCGTCGCGGCGGGTCGAGGTGCGCAGTCCCGACTCGGCGTGCAACCCGTACCTGACCTTCGCGGTGCTGCTCGCCGCCGGTCTGCGCGGCATCGAGAAGAACTACGTGCTGGGCCCCGAAGCCGAGGACAACGTGTGGAGTCTCACCCCTGAGGAACGCCGCGCCATGGGCTACAAGGAACTGCCCGGCAGCCTCGGCGTGGCCCTGTCGGAGATGGAGAACTCCGAGCTGGTCGCCGAGGCGCTCGGCGAGCACGTCTTCGACTTCTTCCTGCGCAACAAGCGCGCCGAATGGGAGAACTACCGCAGCCACGTCACGCCGTTCGAACTGAAGAACTACCTGTCGCTCTGACGCAGGCGGCCGCGCGCTACCTTGATGGGCGTGGCCAAACCTGCGACGCAGCGTCCCAGGCTGCCCGGTGTCGGACGGCTCGGGCTCGTCGAGCCGAAGGCGCAGGCGGATCTGGACAGCCTCGGCTGGAACACCGATGCCCACGTCGAACTCCTGTGGTCGTTGTCGCGGGCTCCCGACGCCGACACCGCGCTGAAGGCGATCGTCCGGCTGTCCGAGGCGCTCGGGTCCGGGTGGGCTGAACTCGACGCCGCCCTTCTGCAGGACCGCAGTCTGCGCGGCCGGTTGTTCGCGGTCCTGGGCTCGTCGCTGGCCCTCGGTGACCATCTGGTCGCCAACCCCGACTCGTGGCGTCTGCTGTCCGGCAACGTCACGCTTCCGGCCGCACAGGAACTGCGCGACATGTTCGCCGAGCGGGCCGATCAGTCCGACGGTCCGACCGCGGCCGTGCCGCTGCTGCGTACGCTGTACCGGGACCGATTGCTGGTCCTGGCCGCGCTCGACGTCGCGTCCACGGTGGAGAACGAACCGGTGCTGCCGTTCACCGTGGTCGGCGAACACCTCTCCGATCTCGCCGACGCCGCGCTGGCCGCCGCGCTGCGGGTGGTGACGGCCTCGGTGTGCGGCGACAAACCGGCGCCCACTCTGACCGTCATCGCGATGGGCAAATGCGGTGCGCGGGAACTGAATTACGTCAGCGACGTCGACGTCATCTTCGTGACCGACGACGGCTCGCACAGCAGCATGGCGCTGGCCACCAGGCTCGCCGGCGAGATGATGCGGTTGGCGTCCGAGGCGTTCTTCGAGGTGGACGCCGCGCTGCGGCCGGAGGGCAAGCAGGGTCAGCTGGTCCGCACCCTGGAATCGCACATCGCCTACTACGAGCGCTGGGCCAAGACCTGGGAGTTCCAGGCACTTCTGAAGGCGCGGCCGGCCGCCGGTGACATGGATCTGGGCCGGCAGTATGTCGAGGCGCTGATGCCGATGGTGTGGACAGCATCTGAGCGTGAGGACTTCGTTCCCGAAGTGCAGGCGATGCGCAGACGCGTCGAGGAACTCGTGCCCGCCGGGGTGCGGACCCGGGAGATCAAACTCGGCAGCGGCGGCCTGCGCGACGTCGAGTTCGCGGTGCAGCTGCTGCAACTCGTGCACGGCCGCAACGACGAGTCGCTGCATGTGGCGTCCACGGTCAACGCGCTCGCCGCATTGGGCGACGGCGGCTACATCGGCCGGGACGACGCCGCGAACATGACGGCCTCCTACGAGTTTCTGCGGCTGCTCGAACACCGTCTGCAGTTGCAGCGGCTCAAGCGCACCCACATGCTGCCCGAAGCCGACGACGAGGAGTCGATGCGGTGGCTGGCGCGCGCGGCGCACATGCGGCCCGACGGTCGGCACGACTCGCTCGGGGTGCTGCGCGAGGAACTCAAGCGGCAGAACCACCGGGTGTCGCGATTGCACGCCAAGCTGTTCTATCAGCCGCTGCTGGAGTCGGTCGGCCAAGCGTCGCTTGGTCTTTCGGACGGGATGAGCGCGGATGCCGCCGAGCGTCAGCTGGCCGCGCTGGGTTACGAGGGACCGCAGAGCGCGCTCACGCACTTGGCGGCGCTGACCGGTAGCTCGGGGCGCCGCGGCCGGGTGCAGCAGGTGCTGCTGCCGACGCTGCTCGACTGGCTGTCGGACACCCCCGACCCCGACGCTGGGCTGCTGGCCTATCGCAGGATCAGCGACGAACTCGCCGAGCAGCGGTGGTATCTGGCGACGCTGCGCGACGAGGGGGCAGTCGCCAAGCGGCTGATGCACGTGCTGGGCACCTCGGCCTACGTGCCGGAGCTGTTGATGCGCGCGCCGGAGGTGATCCAGCTCTACGCCGACGGACCGAACGGGCCCAAGCTGTGCGACGTCGACACCGAAGGGGTGGCCAAGTCGCTGGTGGCCTCGGCGGCACGGCACGACGATCCGGCGCGGGCGATCGCGGCCGCACGTTCACTGCGGCGCCGGGAGCTGGCCCGCATCGCGTCGGCGGACCTGCTCGGAATGCTGGACGTGACGGACGTGTGCAAGCAGCTGACCCAGGTCTGGGTGGCGGTGTTGCAGGCCGCCCTCGACGCCGTGATCCGCGCCAACGCGCCGCAGGGCAAGGCACCGGCACGCATCGCCGTGATCGGGATGGGCCGGCTCGGCGGCGGCGAGCTCGGTTACGGATCCGACGCCGACGTGTTGTTCGTGTGTGACCCGAACGACGGCTTCGAGGAGTCGACTGCGGTGAAGTGGTCGGTCACCGTGGCCGAGCAGGTGCGTGCCCGGCTCGGCACACCGAGCGCTGACCCGCCGCTGGAGGTCGACGCCAACCTGCGGCCTGAAGGCCGCAACGGGCCACTGGTGCGGACGTTGGCGTCGTACCAGGCGTACTACGAGCAGTGGGCGCAGCCGTGGGAGATCCAGGCGCTGCTGCGTGCACACCGGGTCGCCGGTGATCTGGAGCTGGGGGAGCGGTTCCTGCTGATGGTGGACAAGACCCGCTACCCGGAGGGCGGGGTGTCCCCGGAGACGGTTCAGGAGATCCGGCGTATCAAGGCGCGCGTGGACGCCGAACGGCTTCCCCGCGGCGCCGACCCCAACACCAACACCAAGCTCGGCCGCGGCGGGCTCGCCGACATCGAGTGGACGGTGCAACTGCTGCAACTGCGCTTCGCGCACAAGATCCCGGCGCTGCACACGACGTCGACGCTGGAGACCCTCAATGCGATCGGCGCTGCCGAGTTGATCGCCGAGGGCGACATCGAGTTGCTGCGTGACGCATGGTTGACCGCGACGCGGGCCCGCAACGCCCTGGTGCTGGTGCGCGGCAAACCCACCGATCAGCTGCCCGGTCCGGGCAAGCTGCTCAACGCGGTCGCGGTGGCTGCGGGCTGGCCCGGCGGCGACGGCGGCAACGAGTTCCTCGATAACTATCTGCGGGTCACGCGGCGGGCGAAAGCGGTGGTGCGGAAAGTTTTCGGAGGCTGAGTGTTGCACTTGGGCTGGGGAGGTTAGATGTTCGACTTCGATGTGATCGACGCCGAGGAGCATGACCGGCAGCGGGTCCGCTACAAACCGCTGACAGATGCGCTGCGCACGCTGATCGACCTCGGCATCCACACCGACGTCGACGACGACACGGCGCGGCAGGCGTTGACTCATCTGGAGGCCGCCGCCGGGTTGCTGGGGCGGCAGCTGCGCGAGGATCGGGTGACGTTGCGCCACGCCGTCACCGGGCGTCCCGTCACGTGGGGGAATCCCGTTGTGGGCCTTCGTAATGCGATGAGTCCGCCGATCGTCGTCGAGCACGGGGCGGACGGTCGCTGCTGGAGCGAATTCACCCTAGGCCCGGCCTATGAAGGCCCGCCCGGCTGGGTTCACGGCGGCATCTGCGCTCTGGTGCTCGATCAGCTGCTCGGTGAGGTGGCCAGCGACGGGATGACCAAGGCGCGGTTCACCGGGACCATCAGCGTGCGTTATCTGCGCGGCACGCCGTTGGGCCCGCTGCGTGCAGAGGCCTTCGTCGAGCGCTCTGAGGGCGCCAAGACCTACGCCAAGGGCTACCTGATGGATGCCGAAGGCCCGACGGCTGAAGCCGACGGGGTGTTCATAATGCCAGCGTGGGCGCGAGACGCCGGATGACCTCCGCGGTGGCGAACGGCACGATCGGCACGGTCACCGAGATCGCGGTCGCCGCCCCGTAGGCGTCGAGGGCCACCACCGTGAAGGTGTCCTGCTTGTCGGCCGGTGTTGCGTCGGCGGCGGCGGCCCGATAGCGCGCATCGTCGCCGGGCGTGTAGACGAACTGTCCGGCCCCCTCGACCACCACGCTGCCCTTGCCGGCGTCGCCGGCGCTGACAAAGATCACGGTGTCGCGTTCGGGATCGGTCGCGATCACCGTGCCGGTCACCTTGCCGCTGGCTGAATCCTGTTGGCTCAGGCTGTAATTCCCGTTCGTTGGGGCCTGGTTGACGTATCCGGCCGGTGCGATGGCCACCCGGACGGTCAACATCGTGGTGCCGCCGTGCCCGTCGTCGACTGTCACCCGGAACCGGTCGGTCTTGTCCCAGGACGGAGCGAACCGCTTGGCGGCCGCGGCGCGGGCTTCGTCGGTCGGGACGTAGGCGAAGGTGCCGTCGGCGCTGACAGTGACCGAACCCTTGCCGGTGTTCGGCGCCACCCGGTAGGTCAACGCGTCGCCGTCCTGGTCGGTCGCGGTGATCTTGCCGGTGGTCATGCCGGTGTTCGGGTTGGTGAACACTCCTCCCGCCGACGCGCGGCTCGGTGCCCAGTTGAGCGGTTTGATGTCCACCGTGACGGCCACCCGCGTGACGCCGCCGTGTCCGTCGTCGACGATGACGTCGAACGTGTCCTGCTTGTCCGCGTCGGTCGCGCCGGCGGCCGCGGCTGCGTGCCGGGCAGCGTCGGTGGGGGTGTAGGTGAACCGCCCGCGGGTGTTTATGGTGACGACGCCGTTCTTCGCGGTCGCCGACGCCGAGTAGGTCAGCCCGTCCCGGTCGGTGTCCCTGGCGGTGATGGTGCCGTACACCTTCGCGCTGAACCACGACGAGCTCGTCCGCACGGTCGCGTTCGGTGCGGCGTTGCCCGGCTTGACCTTCACCGTCACCGTCAGCGACGTGATCCCGCCGTGCCCGTCGGCGACGAGCACGGTGAAGGTGTCCTGTTTGTCGGCTTGCGTCGCCCCGGCGTTGGCGGCGGCATGCCGCGCCGCAGCGGTCGGGGTGTAGGTGAACTTCCCGTCCGCGCCGATCGTCACGGTTCCACCCTTGGCGGTCGGAGAAGCCGAATAACTCAGCGGATCCCGGTCGGCATCCCTGGCGGTGACGGTGCCGTACACCTTCGCGCTGAACCAGGACACGCTCGACCTGGCGATCGCGGTGGGCGCAGTGTTGGCGGGCGCGATCGTCACCGTGATCGGCACCTTCACCACGCCGCGTTGGCCGTCGCTGAACGTGATGGTGAACGTGTCGAAGCCGGCGCCGGGGGCGGCGCCCACTTCGGCAGCCGCGTGACGGGCCGCGGCGGTGGGGGTGTAAGTGAAGGCGAATGCGCCGTCGTCTCCGCGGGTGACGGTCACGCTGCCCTTGCCCGGGCCGGTGACGGTGTAGGTCAGGGGCCTGCCCTCCGGGTCGGTGACGGTGACGGATCCCGAAACGTCGCCGGAAGCGTTGGGGGAGTTGACGACCGGTGTCTGCGCCACCGGGTTTGCATTCGGCGCGACCAGCGCGACGACATGCAACCGGTTACCGCCGAACTCCGTCCAATAGAGCTGGGTGCCGTCGGGGCTGACGGCGACCATCGGCGGACCGTCGACCTGATACGGATTGACGATCACCGAGGTGAGCTCGGTCTTGCTCGCGACGTCGTACACCGAGAGTTTGCCGTCGTCGCTGCGTACCACAAACAGCGTCGTGCCGTCGTGGCTGACCGCGAGTTCGAACGGAGTACCGGTTGCGACCGTGATGCTGTCGATCACCTCGTGGGACTTCGCGTCGATGATCCGCACGCTGCCGGCCACGTCGGCCACGAAAACGCGGGAACCGTCGGCGCTGAACGTGATTCCCGTCGATCCTGCCGCAACGCCGGGGATCTTCTTGCCGAACAGCGACGCCGTCGAGAAATGGGAGATCTCTCCGGTGGTGCTGCTGAGGGTGTAGATCGTCGAGCCGTCCGGGCTGATCGCGATCGACGAGACCCCCTTGCCGACGCCGTAGACGGTTCCGACGACCTTGTTGGTCAGCGTGCTGATCTTCGAGACGGTGCCGTCGTCGCTGTTGACGACATACAGACGGGATCCGCCGGGGCTCACCGCTATTCCGGTGGGGGTGTCTCCGACCCGGATGGTCTTGACGACCGAATTGGTCGCGGTGCTGAGCACCGACACCGTGCCGGCCAGGGCGTTGGAGATATAGAGGCGGGTGCCGCTGGGGCCGATCGCGAGCATCGTCGGTGTGTAGCGCAGCGTGAGGGTCTGGAGCACCTTGCCGCTGACGGTGTCGACGATCGTCAGCGACTGGCTGCCCGCATGCGCGATGTAGGCGCGGGTGTCGGTCGCGACCAGATCGGTGGGGGCGCCCGGGATCAGGATGTCGCCCAACCGGCGGACGGCCTCGGATTGTTCGGGGGTGAGGAGTGCCGAGTCGAGACCGGCGGCCAGCGACGATGTGGGTGAGTCGAGCTGGCGACGCAGCGCCGAGGCCACCATCAGCCACAGCGGCGATGCGGCGGGGCTGTCGGGGACACGCTTCGGTGCCAGCAGCGACGACAGGATGCTCGACAGCGTGACCGATTTCGCGGCCGGCGCGTCCTGCGGTTCAGGGGCGGGCGAGGGGGCCTCCGCGGTCTCCGAGACGCTCACGGGGTCTGGATCGGTCACCGGTTCGGCGGGCGGTGTCGAATCGAGGGCCGGCGCGGCGGCATCGTCGACCGCCTCGGAGTCCGTAGTCACCGGCTCGTCGGGGGTGGCGGGCTCCGGCGCGGCATCAGTGTGGGGGTCCGTTGTCGTAGCCCGGTCCGCGCGCTCGCGCACGGGCGCGTCGGAGTCGTCGTCCCTGGGCAACTCAGGTTCGGCGGCGTCAGCGATGTCGTCGGTGACCTCATCGACGTCGCCGGCGTCATCGGCGTCGTCGGTGTTGGTGTCGTTAGGTGCGGTGGTGTCCTCCGTCGTCGGCCCGGGATCGGGTGTCGCGCTGTCGGCGGTGGACGAGCTGACCGCGCTGCTGTCCTCGTCCGCTAACGCGATGGCCGGGGTGGCGCCGAGGCCGACGCCCACCCCCAGAGCAAACGCGAGCGCGCCGATACGACCGATATACGTCGAATGCCCCACGGCATTCCTCCCCCGAAGAATTGTCCCGCTGACAATAAGTGGAGCAATCCTATGAGGACTTCGACCGGTGCGGGGTGACCTTTCACGATATTCACGTTCGCGTCGAGAACGCGCTACCCGGCGGCGCCCCGCAAACCCGTTTGCCAGATCTGCGCGGTGTTGTTCAGGAAGGTGCGAGCAAACCGCGGTCTAGGCGCGTACGGCGGCCCCGCGGCGGCGGGCATCCACCGACCATGTGCCCGCACCCATCGCGGCCAGAAGAAGGAACGCGAAGCAGAACAGGATCGCCAGTTCGCCGCCGTTGCCGCCGGCCTGGCCGCCGAACGGCCAGAAGCTGGCGGGCTCCCCGCCGATGATTCCCCAGTGCTGCCAGAAGTAGGCCACGGCCATCTGACCTGCGGCGACGATCGCCGCGATGCGCGTGAAAAAGCCGACGGTGATCAGGAGGCCGCACACCAGCTCGATCACCCCGGCGAACCAGTACGGCCAGGTGCCGGTGGGGACCGCCTCGCCCAGCGGCCACCCGAACAGCTTCATGGTGCCGTGCAGGGTGAACAACAAACCGACCACGATGCGGAAGATGCTCAGCATCGGGGAGGAATAGCTTGCCAGGCGCGCGTCCAGGTTGGTGGTCATGCGCCCGAGCCTACCGCCGCGGACTCCAGTCCGGATAGTTTTCTGGTGGCCTCGGTTCAGCGCTGCCCGACCTGGAGTAAGGCCTATTCGCACACGGAACCGCCCACGCTGCCGAGGGCAGCGCGGGCGGTGTCGTCTCGTACGACTTGGACTTAGACGTCGCGTCGGCGGGCCGACTTAGACGTCGTAATACAGCGAGAATTACGTGCTGGGCAGACGGATTAGTTGGCTAGCGATGACCTCGTTTGTTTTCGCAGCTCAGGCGCGTTGATCGCGTTGGCTGTCATTGGCACGTGCTGGGATTACTGCGGACCAGCTGCGGACTGCCTGGTGTCGTTAGCGCCGACGTCAGGGGTGTCCATCGTATGGACACCCTTTTGGTTCGCCCGAAAAAAACAAGGCGCGACCCTCGGCAAGGGGTCGCGGGGGTGGCCAGGGCTGAGAATCAGTCGGCGTCTTCGCGCGGTGCGAACTGGTACCCCGCTTCGATCAAGCGACGCTCCAGGTTGATCACCGCGGCCTTACTAGCGAGGGCGTCGGCCCTCGCGTCGAGCAGCTCCTTTCGGGTGTCGACGAGCGCATTTTCCAGCTGCAACACCGCGAGGGCCAATGTGGCCACGAGCGCGCTGTCGCCGGCTTCCTCGGGGGTCGGGTAGTCCGTCAGCGCCGTCGTTACATAACCCTGCATCGCAGCAGTGACGGGAAACTTTTCCTCGTCGACGTCGACCTTCAGTAGTTCCTCGATCATCGAGCACACTCCAATCTGTCGTCAGGACGGGGTGTCTTTCCATGGGTCAGATACCCCGGTTTGAAACCGGGTAGGTGTCGGCGATCACTGCCGACCCGGCTGACTGTTGACGTGCCAGGCGATGTCACGGCCGGTGCCGTCCTCGGTCGGGCGGTTGTTGTTGACCGTGATGTTCGTGTCGCCACCCTTGCCCGCAGCCAAGCCCTGCTGTGCGGCGGCGCGCGGGTCCTTGGCTGACGGTGTAGCCGGTGCTGCCTGTCCGGCGAGGTTGGGCAGCGCAGGCCGTGCCCCGGCGAACCCGCCCGCGAGCCGGCCGAACCACGACTTGCCCAGGCTGCCCATCGGGTTGTCGCCCAGCGACAGCGTTTCCATCAGGCCCGAGACGCCGATGCCAGCGACCTGGCCCAGGTAGGCCACCGTGCGGTTCGCGAGCTGAATGCCGATCTTGGCCGCAGCGCCGGCACCGGGCGCCAGCGCGTCCAGGCCGGAGGTGGCCATCATCGCGGCGTCCATCGGCAGTCCGCCCATGCCCTGGAATCCGCCGCCGCCCGTTGTCGGGTAGGCCATGCCGCCGGTGCTCAGCGGGGCCGCACCCGGCATGCCGGTGCCCGGAAGCGTGGAGCCGCCACCGAAGGGCAGGCCGAGGATGCCCGGACCGCCGGGGCCGGGGGGCGCGCCGAGCCCGATGCCCGATGCTGGGGTCCCCGGAGGCGCGCCGACACCGCCACCCAGGGGGGCCGGGCCGATCGCGCTCGGGCCGAGACCATGGATGCCGGCCGCCGCGGGCGAGCCGAGCGTGATGGGGCCGCCGGCCACAGCGCCCTGACCGCCGTAGCCGCTCGCCGCGGCCATCATCCCGA
>NZ_JBTBFV010000073.1:0-24284 GCF_054786995.1 Mycobacterium sp. ZZG | reverse complement strand
GGGGGCCGGTGCGGGCGCGGCGGGGGCCGGTGCCGGCGCGGGCGGCGCCAGCGGCGGGCGCCCGTACGGCGGCACCACCTGGTCCGGCGGGGCGAAGTACGGCCACGGGGCCGGCTGGGGGCCCTGCTCGTTCGGCGGGACCGGTAGGGGGAACGGCGCGTGCGGCGCCGGTCCGGGACCGGGCGCCACCCCCGGGGGCAGCTGCACCGCAGGTGGACCCGGATCGGGATCGACCTGCGGCGGGATCATCGGGAACTTGTTGGGCGGCAGAATGTTACGGCCGTCCTGGATCGGCGTGCCGACCGGGACCGGCGGTCCGCGCCACGGGTTGTTGCCGATCGGCACGTACCCGCGCGGGTCGCGGCAGAGTTGCACGGTGGGCGCGCGCTTGCCGGGGAACTCCTGGCACGGGTAGTTACGTGCACCGCGCACCACGCTCGGATCGTTCTGCGGCACCTTGCAGTACAGATCGGTGGGAAGGTCGCGCAGCGTGGTGTCGGCCGGGGACCTGATCTGCGTGGCCGGGATGAACCCAGTGGCGCACGGCGGCGGATCCTGGAGATGGATCTTGAAGTCCAGCTTGCCGCCCTCGTCGGCGGGCACGCCGCCGGCGACGGTGTTCAGCGCGGCGAGCAGTGCCGGGAACACCACCAGCGCATGCTCGAGCGACTTGTTGTAGATCACCCCGATCCGGCCGAAGTTGGCCAGGTTGGCGGCGAGCATCGGGAACGACGGCCGGATGCCGTCGAACGTCTCGTTCGCGACGGCGGCGGTGCCGGGCACGGTCTGCAACGTGGTGCGCAGCTGCGGGTCGGCGCCCGCCACCTCGGTGGTCAACCGGCCCAGCGACTCCGCCAGCGACCTGATGTCGTCGCCGCCGCGGATCTGCGCGTCCAGGAACGGTCCGGCCTGGTCGATCAACTGCGCGGTCTGCGGGAAGTTCGCATTGGCCTCGTCGACCAGCAGGCGGGACGATTGGATCAACCGGGCCAGTTCGGGGCCGGAACCGTTGAACGCCTTGAACGCCTCCCGCAGCAGGTCCTGCAGGCGACTGTTGCTGACGCTGCGCACGAGTGCGTCGGCCTCCGACAGCAGCCCGGCGATGTCCTGCCCGATCGCGGTGCGGTCCATGCCGATGTCCGAGCCTTCACGCAGCGTCGCCTCGGACGCGTGCTCGGGCGGCACCAGGTCGATGTACTGCTCGCCGATCGCCGAGACGCTTTTGACGGTCGCCGTCACGTTCTCCGGAACCGGTGTGCCACTGTTCAACTGCATGTGTGCGACGACACCGCGGTCGGACAGGCCGACCGACTTGACGTGGCCGACGGTGACGCCGCGGTAGGTCACGTTGGCGTTCTCGTAGATCCCGCCGCCGGCGACGAAGTTGGCGGTGACGTTGTAGGCGCCGATTCCGACGGCCGCGGGCACGTGCAGATAGAACAGCGCCACCGCACCGACGCTGAGCACGGTGACGATCGCGAAGATCGTCAGTTGGAGACGGGTCAGGCGATCCAGCATTACGGCGCCCCCTCGTGTTGCGTGGCCGTGCCAGGGGGGATCTTGAACGGATCAGCTGCCTGGCCGGACAGGTTGGCCATCGCACCGGTGAGGAAGTCGGGCGGGTTGACGACCTCGCTCATCCGCTTCATGTTCGGGTCCAGACCCAACGAGGTGGTGAAGACCGATTCACCGACGCGGCGCAGGGTCAGGTCGAACGTGACGTACACGTTCAGGTAGTCACCGCGCACCGCGTTGCGCAGGTACTTGTAGTGGAACGGGAACGTCGGCAGGAACTCAAGGTCCTTGATCAGGTAGTCGACGTTGTCGTTGAGCGACTTGATGACCGGGAACAGGTCCTTGAAGTCCGCGGCGAAATCGTCCTTGGTCTCCTGGAGCACCCGGGAGGCCACGGTGGCGAAACTGCGCAGCGCGGTGAACGCCTCGACGATCTGTGCGCGGTTGTCATTGAGCACCGCCAGCGCCTCGGGCAGCGTGTCCAGCGTGCGGCCCAGACCGTCCTTGCTGCGAGCCAGGATTGCGGCGAACCGGTCCAGGCCCTCGGCCGCAGCGATGATGTCACCGGTCTGTCGATCCAACGACGCGGTCAGTTCCGCAAGCCTGGGCAGCAGACCCGCGAAGGTGCCGGACCGGTCCGCGACGGCGGTGTAGGCCTCATCGGTGATGTCCTGCAGCGCACCGAGATTGCCCTTGTTCACGACCACGCCGAGCGACGACAGCACCTCCTCGGTGGTCGGATAGTTACCGGTGCGGTCCATCGGTATCTCGCCGCCGTCGGCCAGGATGCCGGTGCCGTCCGCCGGCGCCGCCAGCTCGATGTGCTGCGAACCGAGCAGCGAGGTCTGCGCGACCTTCGCCGTGGCGTTGGCCGGCAGCCTGACGTTGCCGTCTAGGGACAACTGGACCTTCGCGTAGAACGTGCCGTCGGGGCGCTGCACGGCGTCCACCCCCGACACGCTGCCGACGGTCACGTCGTCGACCATCACCGGCGAGTTCTGCGGCAGCGTCGAGACGTCGGGCAATTCCACGGTGATCGTGTAGGAGCCCTCGCCGTGACCGGCGGTGCCGGGCATGTTCAGCGAGTTCAGGCCACCGAATTGGCAGCCGGCCAACAGCAGCGTGACCGACGAGAGACCCAGTGCGCGACGGATCATCGGCCCGCCTCCGCGGGGGCGGCAGGTCCGGCGGTCGACGGTCCGGTCTCGGGTCCACCGGCGTGCGAGGTCGACGACTCCGGGCCCTCGGCCGGGACCAGCAGCGAGCTCAGGTCGGCGTCCGGGGCGACCTGCGGCGGCGTGACGCCGGGGGCGTTCTGCCACTGCAGGTACGGCACCGGGGTCTCGGCCTTGGCCTCGGTCTGAGGGGTGTCGTAGATGATCTGCCCCTTGTAGGCGGTGATGCTGTTGATCGGGTGGAACAACAGCGGCGGGTAGTTCATCGTGATGCGCTTGAACACCGGGCCCATCCGCTGGCGGCAGATCTCGGCCCGCTTGTAGTTGTCCGGGGTGGCGGCCGCGTCGAACGTGCCGCCGCAGATGAATTGCACCGGGTTGCCGAAGTTCGGCAGCGTCAGCAGACCGCCGACGGTGCCCTGCGCCGGGTTGTAGATGTTGTAGAAGTTGCTCAGGCCGTTCGGTGTGACATGCAGGATCTGTTCGATGTCGTCGCTGTGCTCGGTGAGGATGTTGGTGAAGTCGGTCAGCCGGTTGACCTGACCGATCAGCGCCTCGTTGCTCTCCCCGAGGAAGCCGCGCACGTCGCTGAGCGCCTGGTTGAGGGTGCCCAACGTGACGTCGAGATCCGTGGTGGCATCGGCCAGCACCTGCGACACCGACGCGACGTGGTTGGTGAACTGCACGATCTGTTCGTTGCTGTTCGACAGCGCATCGACCAAGATCTGCAGGTTTCGGATCGTGCCGAACAGATCGGTGCGGGAATCGCCCAACCGCCCCGCGGTCTGGGACAGCTCACGCAGCGCACGGCGGAACGTGTCCCCGTTGCCGTCGAAGGTGTCGGCGGCCTGGTTGACGAAAGAGGTGAGCGGGCCCTGCAACGAACCCTGTTGCGGGCCCAGCTGAGCGCTCAGCTGGGTCAGCTGCTCCTTGACCTCGTCCCACTCCACGGGCACGGCGGTGCGGTCCAGACCGATCTCGGCGCCGTCGCCCAGTTCGGCCCCGCCCGTGTAGGCGGGTGCCAGCTGAATGAATCTGGCAGACACCAGGTTCGGCGCGATGACCAGGGCCTTGGCGTCGGCGGGGATCTTGACGTCGCCGTCGACGGTCATGGTGATCTTCACGTCGCCGGCACGCGGCTCGATCGAGTCGATCTTGCCGACCGGCACACCGACCACCCGGACGTCGTCACCGGGGTACAGGCCGACCGCCGACGTGAAGTACGCCGTGATCTTCTGCCCGGCACGGCTGGGCCACACCAGGTAGGCGCCGACAATGAGCGTGAGGACCAGCACGCACACCAGGACGGTTCGTATCCAGCGGCTCCGCCGCACTGAGTTCCCTTGCGTCATGGCGACTTCGGCCTGATGATCATCCGCTCCGAGATGTAGCCGCGGAGCATGTCGGACAGGCTGTCGGGCAGCTTGCCCGGTTGGAAGTAGGTGTCGAGGAGCACCTCGGCGATCGGGGCGGGCGGCAGACCGTACAGGTTGATCTGGAAACCGGGCCCAGAGCCGACCACCTCGCCGAGCGCGGTGGCGTAGGGCGGAAGCCGCCTGAGTGCCTCGCTGATGTGCTCGCGGCGCTCAAGTAGATTGTCCAGCACCAGGTTCAGCTTCTCCAGCGCCGGCTTGAACTCGCGCCGGTTGTCGGCGACGAACCCGGAGAGCTGTTCCGAGACATCGTCGATGCCCGCGATCAGGTTGCTCAACGCCTGGCGCCGCTCGTCGAGCGCGGCGAACAACAGGTTGCCATCGGTGATCAGCTGATTGACCTGACCGGAGCGTTGCGCCAATGTGTCCGACACGTTCTTGGCGTGGGCGAGAAGCTGATCGAGCGCCTCGTCGCGGGCGTTCAGGCTGCGGGACAGGTTCGCGACTCCGTCGAGCGCGCTGCGCAGTTGAGGGGTGGCCTCGCGCAGAGAATCGGTCAACGTCTGCAGCGCCATCTCGAACTTCGGCTTGTCGAGCGCCGAGATGTTCTGCCCGAGATCCTGCAGCGCGGTGTTGAGGGTGTACGGAGTCGTGGTGCGCCCCAACGGGATCACCGTGGACTCGCCCCCGCCCTTGGGCGTGATGGCCAGCGACTTCTCACCGAGCACGGTATCGGTCTTGATTGCGACCAGCGACTGGTCGCCCACCTTCACGGCCCGGTCGACGGTGAAGGTGATCTTGGCGGCGTCACCGGCCAATTCGACCGCGGTCACCTTGCCGACCGCGAGGCCCGAGACGTTCACGTCGTTGCCCGGCTTGATGCCGCCGGCGTCGGCGAAGTACGCCTCGTACGGCTTGCCCTGCGGGAAGAACGGCAGGCTCGAGTACCCGAACGACACCAGCACCAGGCACGCCACCAGGACGATGCCGAAGATCCCGGTGCGCAAGGGGTTCGAACCCTCCGGACTACTCAACTTCGGCACACCTCCCCTTACTCGGATCCGGCGGACCGCCGAACGGGATCAGGATGTCGCTGCCCGCCGGGCCGTTGATCTTCCCCCGCGTCGAGCAGTAGAAGATGTTGAAGAACGAGCCGTAAGCGCCGAGCGCATTGAGCCTCAGATAGTTCTCCGCCAGCGGCTCGATGACCTTGTTCACGTCCGCCTTGCGCTCGTCGAAGCGCTGTGCGAACGGCCGGACGTTCTCGATCACGCCCTGCACCGGCCTGCGGGACTGCTCCAGCATGTCGGTCAGATCATTCTCGGCCGACGCCAGCGGGCCGATGGCTCCGGCGATCGGATCACGGCCCTCGGCCAGCCCGGTGATCAGCTTCTGCAGCTGGTCGACACTGGCGTTGAACTGTTCACCCTTCTCGTCCACGGTGCCCAGCACCGTGTTCAGGTTGGTGATCACATCGCCGATGAGCTGATCGCGGGCGGCCAGCGTCTGGGTGAACGCGCTGGTGTTCGCCAGCATCGCCGACAGGGCCCCACCCTCACCCTGGAGCAGTTCGATGACCGCGCTGCTGATCTCGTTGACCTTGGCACCGTCAAGACCCTTGAGCACCGGCTTGAGCCCACCCAGCAGCGCGTCCAGATCCAGCGCGGGTTGAGTGTTGACGATGGTGCCGCCCTTGGGCAGCTTGACGAGATCCCCGGGGCCCGAGGTGATCTCGAGGTAGCGATCGCCGACCAGGTTCTCGTAGCGCACCACGGCCTTGGTGGAGGTGTAGAGCTGGTAGCGATCGTTGACGCTGAACGCGACGTCGACGGTGTTGTCGGGATTGAGCGTGACGTCTTCGACCGTACCGACCGGGACACCGGCGATGCGCACATCCTGCCCGGCCGTGAGCCGAGACGCGTCGTCGAAGGTCGCGTGGTACTTGTCCTCGGAGGCGAATCGGAACTCGCCGAAGACCACCACGAGTATCGCGGCGACCAGCAGCATCGCGACGGTGAAGACGCTGACGCTGATGAGGGTTCTGTCACGCCTCACTAGAAGTCGTCCCTTTCCGCGTAGGCGCCGTTGAACAGGAACTGCAGCGTCGAGGGCGCGTCGAACTGCAACTCGGTGTTCGGCTGGTAGGGAACATATGCGTTGTCGGTGACCAGGAAGGGCGTGTGGTACCACGACCCGCCGAACTGCTTGCTCGGAACCTCCGGCAGGCCACGGCAGTTCGGGCCGCCGGACGCGTTCACGATCGGCAGGCTCTCGGGATAGGTGTAGGCGGGCGAGCCCGGCAGGAAGTTCGACGACACGAACAGGCCGGGACGGATCCCGCCGATGATCGGGGCGAAGCGGTCGACCGCGTTGGCGGTGCCTTTGAGGGTGCAGCCGAACACCGGAGAGTACTCCGCGGCGACCTTCAGCGGTGCGCGCAGCCGCTGTATCGCAGCGATGTAGTCGTCGGCCGCCGGCTCGAAGGTGGCGGTGCCGTTGTTGGCCAGCCCGGTGGCGGCCAGCAGTGCGGCGTTGAGGTTGTCCTGCTCGTCGACGATGGTCTGGCTGATCGCGGGCGCGTTCTCCAGCACCCGGACCAGGTCCGGGCCGGCGTCGCCGTAGATGTCGGTGACCACAGCGGTGCGACGCAGATCCTCTTGCAGCACAGGCAGCTTCGGGTTCAGCTGGCCCAGGTAGGAGTTCAGGCCCGACAACAGTGCGCCGAGGTCGTCGCCGTTGCCGCGCAGGCCCTCACCGAGAGCCGACAGCGCGGCGTTGAGGTTGATCGGGTCGATCTTGTCCAACAGGTCGGTCAGCGTCTGGAACAGCGTGTTCACCTCGAGCTGCACACTGTCGGCCTTGACCTCGGCACCGGCTCTCAGCGACTGGCCGTCCGGGTCTTCCGGAGGAAGGAACTCGACCGCCTTGGCGCCGAAGATCGTGGTACCGGCGATGCGTACCGGAGCATCGGCCGGGATGTAGCGCATGTCGCCGCGGTTGATGGCCAGGGTGAGCTTGGCTGCGTCGCCGGCGTACTCGATCGACTCCACCTTGCCGACCTGGATGCCGCGGTACTTGACCTTCGCGTCCACGTCCATCCCCAGACCGGCCCGCGGCGACAGCACCGTGACCCTGTCGGTCGGGGTGAACGCCGCCGTGTAGGACAGGTAGGTGAACACGACGGCGATCAGCACCAGCACAGTGAGGATCGCCGCAGCGATCCTCACCTGGCTGCGCTTGGCGTCACCGTCGGCCATCGTGTTCCCGCCTTACCCGGAGAGGTTGAAGTTGCCAGACGCGCCGTAGACGGCGAGTGAGATCAACAGGACGATCGTCACGACGACGATCAGGGATGTGCGCACCGCCTGGCCCACGGCGATGCCCACCCCGACCGGACCACCCGAGGCGTTGTAGCCGTAGTACGTGTGCACCAACATCACCGCGACCGCCATCACGATCGCCTGGAGGAACGACCAGAGCAGGTCGCTGGGAACCAGGAACGTGTTGAAGTAATGGTCGTACAGACCGGCGGACTGGCCGTTGATGTAGACGGTGGTGAACCTCGCGGCGAAGAAGGCCGCGAGCACCGACAGCGCGTAGAGGGGCACGATCGCGATCAGCCCGGCGATCAAACGGGTGGACACCAGGTACGAAACCGCGTGGACCGCCATCGATTCGACGGCGTCGATCTCCTCGGCCACGCGCATGGCGCCGAGCTGTGCCGTGGCGCCCGCCCCGATCGTGGCCGCGAGCGCGATACCGGCGATCACCGGAGCCACGATGCGGACGTTGAGGAACGCCGACAGGAAGCCGGTGAGCGCCTCGATCCCGATGTTGCCCAGCGACGAGTAGCCCTGGACGGCGAGCACGCCGCCGGAGGCCAGTGTCATGAACGCCGCGACGCCGACGGTGCCTCCGATCATCACCAGCGCGCCGGTGCCCATGGACATCTCGGCGATGAGGCGGACCGTCTCCTTGCGGTACCGGGTGATCGCGTTGGGGACGTAACGGAACGTCTCACCGTAGAACAGCGCCTGCTCACCCACGGTGTCCACGGCGCGGGGGAAGACGCGCAGAAGCCGGCGGAACCGGACGGTGGCGTCGTAGCTCATAGCACCCGGACCCCGATCGCGGTCATGATCACGTTGATCACGAACAGACAGATGAACGCGTAGACCACCGTCTCGTTGACGGCGTTGCCGACGCCCTTGGGGCCACCCTGTACCGTCAGGCCGCGGTAACAGCCGACCAGCCCGGCGACGACCCCGAACAGCAGCGCCTTGATCTCGGCGAGCACCAGCTCGCCCAGGCCGGTCAGGACCGTCAGCCCGTTGATGAACGCCCCCGGGTTCACGCCCTGCAAGAACACCGAGAACACGTAGCCGCCGGACAGGCCGATCAGACAGACCAGACCGTTGAGCAGCAGCGCAACGAAGGTTGAGGCCAGCACGCGGGGTACGACGAGGCGCTGGATCGGATCGATGCCCAGCACCCGCATCGCGTCGATCTCCTCGCGGATCGTGCGCGCGCCGAGGTCGGCGCAGATCGCCGTGGCGCCCGCCCCGGCCACCACGAGCACCGTGACGACGGGGCCGAGCTGGGTGACGGTGCCGAACGCGGTGCCCGCCCCGGACAGGTCGGCGGCGCCGATCTCGCGGAGCAGGATGTTGAGCGTGAACGCGACGAGCACGGTGAACGGGATGGCGACCAGCAGCGTCGGCAACAATGAGACTCGGGCGATCATCCAGGTCTGTTCGAGGAACTCACGGAACTGGAACGGCCGGCGGAAGGTCTTGACGAACGTCTCCAAGGACATCTCGACGAACCCGCCCACGGCCCGCGCCGGCGCCGCAAGCTGTTCGATCAACCTGAGCTCCGTTCTCGGGACGCGGGGTTCGGGAGGAACGACGGGCGGCGTGCCGTGGCGAATATTGGTATGCCGGGAGCCGACGTCGTGTTCCCACCCCTTGGATAAGCACTGCTCTTAGTAGGCCGGATCATACTAACTAGAACGTGTTCGCAGTGTCAAAGAACGGCAAATCCCGTCAGAATTGTCATATCTGCGCAGCTCAAAGCCAGTGTGACCCACATCATTCTAGAACGTGTTCTAATCGGCGTCCGGCACTGACAATCGAGACTGTCAGTGCGGGTCGCCGAGTCCCATCACCGCCGAGAAACTGCGCTCCGGATCGCGGTCAGCAAAGTAATCTTTCAGGGTGCCCGATAAGGCCGCGGGGTCCCACGTGTCACCCTCGGCGCTGAACTGCCGCTCTGCTGTGGGAGCCGCGATGAGGGTCACCGTCGGACCATAGACGATGAAGAGCT
The DNA here is from genome assembly GCF_054786995.1 of Mycobacterium sp. ZZG. Classification (NCBI taxonomy): domain Bacteria; kingdom Bacillati; phylum Actinomycetota; class Actinomycetes; order Mycobacteriales; family Mycobacteriaceae; genus Mycobacterium; species Mycobacterium sp. ZZG. The sequence continues at coordinate 14,896 of NZ_JBTBFV010000073.1, read as the reverse complement.
GCCCGTTGACCCCTTCTGATGCCGGGGAAGCCAGGAAACGCACCAGGTTCACCACATGCTCGGGTGAGAGCGGGTCGACCCCGCCCTCCGGCAGATCGGGTGCGTCGCCGAACACTCCCGCCGTCATGGCGGTGCGCGCCCTCGGCGCGATCGCGTTGGCCCGCACGCCGAAGCGGCCCAGCGCCCGGGCCGCCGACAGCGTCAACGCCGTGATACCGGCCTTGGCGGCACCGTAATTGGGCTGACCGACCGGGCCGGACAGGCCCGCCTCCGACGAGGTGTTGATGATCCGGCCGTACACCGTGCCGGCCCCGTCGTCGCCGCCGGCCTTGGCCTTCGAGCGCCAGTACGTCGCCGCGTTCCGGGTCAGCAGGAAGTGGCCGCGCAGATGCACCGCGATGACCGCATCCCACTCCTCGTCGGTCATGTTGAACAGGATGCGGTCCCGGGTGATGCCGGCGTTGTTGACGACGATTCCGAGCCCCCCGAGGCCGTCGGCGGTCTCCACCAGCTCGTCGGCCGTCGAGCGTTCGCTGATGTCGCCGGGGACGGCGACCCCCTTGGAACCCACCGCGGCGATCTCGTCGAGGACGTCGGACTTGTCCAGCGCCGGGGCGATGTCGTTGACCACCACGGTGGCGCCGGCCCTGGCGAGCCCGATGGCCTCGGCACGACCGAGGCCGGCGGCGGCCCCGGTGACGACGGCGACGCGGCCGGACAGATCGATTCCGGTCGTCTGAAGGGCGCAAGATTCAGTCAAAGTATGAATACCTCTAGTCGCGGCGGATCAGGGCTGCACGGGGGCACTCGGCGATGGACTGCTCGGCCACCGCCTCCTCCTCCGGGGGGACCGGGTCGGACTTGACGACGGCGTAGTCGTCGTCGTCGAGCTCGAACAGGTCGGGCGCAATTCCTACACAGACCGCGTTGCCTTCGCAACGGTCACGATCCACTTCCACTCGCATCAGATCCTCCTGTCGGTCCGGGCTGTTGGTCCGATCTGCCGGGCACACAGTGTGACACCACCCTGGACCCCAACACTAGAACGTGTTACAACCGGGGAACACCCGAGGTACGCCTTGGCGTCCGGGATGGCACTTTCGAACCAAGGCTCGCAGACAAGTGAGGACGACGCGATGCGAATCGGCTACACCCCCGAACAGGAGGAGCTACGTCGCGAACTGCGGACGTACTTCACCAAGCTCATGACACCCGAACGCGCCGAGGCGCTGGCGTCCGACGACGGCGAGATGGGACGTGGCAACGTCTACCGCGAGACCGTCGCACAGATGGGCAAGGACGGCTGGCTGACGCTGTCCTGGCCGAAGGAGTTCGGCGGCCAGGCCCGCCCGCCGATGGACGGGCTGATCTTCAACGACGAGGCCGCCATCGCCAACGTGCCGGTGCCCTTCCTGACCATCAACAGCGTCGCGCCGACGATCATGGCGTTGGGCACCGAGGAGCAGAAGAAGTTCTTCCTGCCCAAGATCGCCGCGGGGGATCTGCACTTCTCGATCGGCTACTCGGAACCGGGCGCGGGCACCGACCTGGCCGCACTGCGCACCACCGCGGTACGCGACGGCGACGACTACGTGATCAACGGCCAGAAGATGTGGACCAGCCTGATCGCGTACGCCGACTACGTGTGGCTGGCCGCACGCACCAACCCGGACGCCAAGAAGCACCGCGGCATCTCGATGCTGATCGTGCCCACCACCGCGGAGGGCTTCTCCTGGACCCCGGTGCACACGATGTCGGGGGTGGACACCAGCGCCACCTACTACCAGGACGTGCGGGTGCCGGCGTCCAACCTCGTCGGGGAAGAGAACGCCGGCTGGAAGCTGGTCACCAATCAGCTCAACCACGAGCGGGTCGCACTCGTCTCGGCACAGCCGATCTTCGTGGCGCTCAACGGGGTCCGCGAGTGGGCGCAGAACACCAAAGACGTGCACGGCAAGCGGCTCATCGATTCGGAGTGGGTGCAGCTCAACCTTGCCCGGGTGCATGCCAAGGCCGAGGTGCTCAAGTTGATCAACTGGGAGCTGGCCTCCGCCGAGGACTCCGCACCGTCCCCGGCCGACGCATCGGCGGCCAAGGTGTACGGCACGGAGCTCGCGACCGAGGCCTACCGTCTGCTGATGGAGGTGCTCGGCACCGCCGCGACCCTGCGCACGAACTCGCCGGGCGCACTGCTGCGCGGCCGGATCGAGCGGATGCATCGCTCCTGCCTGATTCTGACCTTCGGCGGCGGCACTAACGAGATCCAGCGCGACATCATCGGCATGGTCGCGCTCGGCCTGCCCCGAGTGAACCGATAGGACCCGAGATGGATTTCAAGACAACCGAAGCCAGTGACGACCTCGGCGGCTTGGTGCGCACGATCACCGAGTCCGTGGTCACCCCGGAACATCAGCGTGCGCTCGACGCACTCACCCCGGACGCGGGAGGCCGATTCGACCGCGAGCTGTGGGGCAAGCTGATCGACGCCGACATCCTGTCCACCACGGCGCCGGAGGCGTTGGGCGGCGGCGGTTTCGGGGTGCTGGAGGAGGTCGCTGTGCTGGTGGCGCTGGGCCGCCAGCTGGCCGCGGTCCCGTACCTCGAGTCGGTGGTGCTGGCCGCGGGCGCGCTGGCACGATTCGGATCCGAGCCACTGCAGCAGGAGTGGGCAGCACCGGCCATCAGAGGCGAGAAGGTGCTCACGGTCGCACTCGACGGCGAGATGGGCGAGGGACCGGTGCGCGCACAGGCTTCGGCCGATGGTGTCAGCCTGACCGGAACCCGGACCCAGGTGGCTTTCGGGGTGAACGCCGATGCCTTCCTGGTACCGGCCGAAACCGATTCCGGCACCGCTGTTTTCCTGGTGTCCTCCACCGATGACGGCGTGACGGTCACCGCGCTGGACACCACCGGTCACGGGAGTGTCGCCGCGCTGCAGTTACAGGGCGTCGGGGTCGGGAACGACCGGCGTGTCGGCGGGCCCGAGGTACTCGACTGGCTCATCACCCGGCATGGGCTGGCCCGCAGCGCCTATCAACTCGGAGTGCTCGAGCGGGCGCTGGAGATGACGGCGTCCTATGCGCGCGAGCGTGAGCAGTTCGACCGCCCGATCGGCAGCTTCCAGGCGGTCTCGTCCCGCCTGGCCGACGGCTATATCGACATCAAGGGTCTCCGCCTGACGTTGACCCAGGCGGCCTGGCGACTCTCCGAGGACCTGCCTGCCGACATCGACGTGGCCAGCGCGGCGTTCTGGGCCGCCGAAGCCGGCCACCGGGTCGCCCACACCGCGGTGCACGTCCACGGAGGCGTCGGTATCGACGTCGATCATCCGGTGCACCGCTATTTCCTGGCCGCCAAGCAGACCGAGTTCGCTGTCGGCGGGGCTACCGGGCAGTTGCTGCGCATCGGCCGTGAGCTGGCCGACACCCCGGCCTGAGCCGCCCGCCGGTGGCAACCGTCTCGTCCCTGCTGGCCAAACTCGCCGAGGTCGACGACCGAGGAGTGCACTGGGTCGACCCGCAGAGCGGATCGGTGTCGTTCACCAGCTGGCGCAACCACATTCGTGACGGTGCGGCACTCGCGTCGGTGCTGCGCGGCAGGCTCGATCCGGACCGCCCGCCTCACGTCGGGGTGCTGCTCGGGAACACGCCGTTTTTCGGCACCGTCCTGGTCGCGGCGGCGCTGGCGGGCATCGTGCCGGTCGGGTTGAACCCCACCCGCCGGGGTGCGGCGCTGCAGCGCGACGTCGACCACGCCGACTGTCAGCTGGTGCTCGCCGATCGCAACGGCGCACAGGACGGCATCTCGGCCGTCGCCGTCGAATCACCGGCGTTCGAAGCCGAGTTAGACGCCCACCGCGGCGCAGCCGCCGACTTCCCCGACCCCGACCCCGACGACCTGTTCATGCTGATCTTCACCTCGGGCACCAGTGGTGATCCGAAGGCGGTGCGGTGCACCCACGAGAAGATCGCTTTTCCGGGAAACATGCTCGCGCAGCGGTTCGGACTCGGGCCCGGCGACACCTGTTACCTGTCGATGCCGCTGTTCCATTCGAACGCGATCATGGCCGGATGGGCGCCGGCGGTGGCCGCCGGGGCGTCGATCGCCCTGCGCCGCAAGTTCTCTGCGTCGCAGTTCTTCCCCGATGTGCGCAGGTTCGGCGCGACGTACGCCAACTACGTCGGCAAGCCGCTGTCCTATGTCCTGGCCACCCCCGAACGTCCGGACGACTCCGACAACACGCTGCGGATCGCGTACGGCAACGAGGGTGCGCCCCGGGACCTGAACCGGTTCGCCGAGCGGTTCGGGGTGAGGGTGGTGGACGGCTTCGGTTCCAGCGAGGGCGGGGTGTCGATCGCCCGGACCCCGGACACCCCCGAAGGCGCGCTGGGACCGCTGACCGCTGGCGTGACGATCGTCGACGTCGACACGGGCGCCGAATGCGGGCCCGGCGAGGTCGGGGAACTGGTCAACACCGACGGGCCCGGCCAGTTCCGGGGGTACTACAAGGATCCCGATGCCGAAGCCGAGCGCATGCGCGGCGGCGTTTACCACAGCGGTGACCTGGCGTATCGGGATGAGCACGGGTTCGCGTACTTCGCGGGCCGCCTCGGCGACTGGATGCGCGTCGACGGTGAGAACCTGGGCACCGCCCCGATCGAACGGATCCTGATGCGGTTCCCTTCAGTGACCGAGGTAGCGGTGTACCCGATCCCCGATCCGGCGGTCGGTGATCAGGTGATGGCCGCCCTCGTGCTGCCGGAGGAGGTCTCGTTCGATCCCGCCGCCTTCACCCGATTCCTGGCCGAGCAGCGCGATCTGGGCCCCAAGCAGTGGCCGCGATACGTACGCACCGCCCACGCTCTTCCCCGCACCGAGACGTTCAAGGTCCTCAAACGTCAACTCTCCGCCGAGGGCGTCGACTGCGCGGACCCCGTCCATCCGATCGTCGCGCCATGACCGCGCGCCGGGACGACATCGCCACCATGCTGTGCGACCGGATCGGCGACCGGCGGCCCGGGTTGCGCACCCGCGAACGGGACTGGACGTGGGACGAGGTGGTCCGGGAATCGGCGGCCAGGGCCTGCCTGGCGAACACGTGGCGCGGCAGGGACGGTGACGCCGTGCACATCGGGGTGCTGCTGGAGAACGTGCCCGATTTCGTGTTTTGGCTCGGCAGTGCCGCACTGGCCGGAGCCACCGTCGTCGGCCTGAACCCGACTCGCGGACCGGACGGGCTGGCCGCCGACATCCGGCACGCCGACTGCGGGCTGATCATCACCGACACCGCCGGTGCGCGCCGACTGGCCGGCCTCGACCACGGCGTGGCGGACGACCGCGTGCTGGTGGTCGACGACCCCGGGTACGCCGACCTGCTGCGGGCCCAGCGGGTCGAACCCGTGCCGGCGCCCGGCGCCGACGAAGCATCCTTGCTGCTGTTGTTGTTCACATCGGGTACGACCGGCAACTCGAAGGCCGTCAAGTGCAGCCAGGGCCGCCTGGCCCGCATCGCGTATGCCGCGACCGACAAGTTCGGGCATCACCGCGACGACGTCGACTACTGCTGCATGCCGCTGTTCCACGGCAACGCGATCATGGCGCTGTGGGCGCCCGCGCTGGCCAACGGTGCGACGATATGCCTCACCCCGACGTTCTCGGCGTCCGGATTCCTCTCCGACGTCCGGTATTTCGGGGCGACGTTCTTCACCTACGTCGGAAAGGCGCTGGCCTACCTGCTGTCCACCCCGGAGTCCCCGGATGACGCCGACAACCCGCTGGAGCGCGGGTTCGGCACCGAGGCCTCGCCCGAGGACCAGAGAGAATTCCGGCGCCGGTTCGGTGCGCGACTGTTCGAGGGGTACGGCTCCAGCGAGGGCGGCGCGGTGGCCCGACCGGATCCGTCGGCACCGCCGTCGTCGCTCGGCCGGCCCGCGCACGGCGACGTCGTCGTCGTCGACCCCGTCACGATGACACCGTGTCCCCCGGCGGAGCTCGATCCGCAGGGCCGGGTGCTCAACGCCGACGAGGCCATCGGCGAGATCGTCGACCGGCGGGGTGCCCGTGATTTCGAGGGTTACTACAACAACGATGCCGCCGATGCCGAACGAACTCGCAACGGCTGGTACTGGTCCGGCGACCTCGGCTACGTCGACAGCCATGGCTACCTGTATTTCGCCGGCCGGCGCGGTGACTGGCTGCGCGTCGACGGCGAGAACATCTCGACGTTGACCGTCGAACGGGTGCTGCGATGTCACCCGGGGGTGTTGGCCGCGGCGGTCTACGGCGTCCCCGATCCACGGTCGGGCGACCAGGTGATGGCCGCCGTGGAGGTGCCCGACCCGGACACCTTCGACGTCAATGCGTTCGCGTCGTTCCTTGCCGACCGGGATGATTTGGGCGCCAAGGGTTTTCCCCGTCTGCTGCGGGTATCGGCGAAGCTCCCCGCCACCGGATCCAACAAGGTGCTCAAACGTGAGCTGCAGGCGCAGCGCTGGCACACCGACGAGTCGGTGTACCGATGGGCGGGCCGGGGACATCCACGCTTCCGGCTGATGAGCGCCAAGGATCGTGCCGCCCTCGACGCCGAATTCGCCGCGTACGGAAGGGAACACCATGCCTGAATCCGATGAGCGCTTGCGCGAGCATGATTCAACCCGGTGGGACGAGATCACCGACGTCCTGGTGGCCGGGTCCGGTGCGGGCGGGGCGACCGGCGCCTACACCGCCGCCAGGGAAGGTCTGGACGTGCTCCTGGTGGAAGCCACCGACAAGTTCGGCGGCACCACGGCGTATTCCGGCGGGGGCGGGATGTGGTTTCCGTGCAACCCCGTGTTGGTGCGGGCGGGTGCCGACGACACCCTCGACGACGCTGTGGAGTATTACAGCGCGGTGGTCGGTGACCGCACACCGCGCGCGCTGCAGGAGACCTATGTCCGCAGCGGCGCACCGCTGATCGAGTACCTGGAAAGCGATGAGCTGCTGAACTTTTCGCTGCTGCCGTGGCCGGACTACTTCGGCAGCGCCCCGAAGGCCCGCGCCGACGGGATGCGCCACATCGCGGCCAAGCCGTTGAAGGTGGCCGCCGCCCCACAGTTGCGTGAGCTCGTTCGCGGACCGCTGGACGCCGACCGGCTCGGGCGTGCCCAGCCCGACGACTACTTCGTCGGGGGTCGTGCGCTGATCGCCCGACTGCTCGCGGCCACGGCCCGCTTCCCGCATACGGCGACCCGGTTGAACACCGCGCTGACCGAGCTTGTGGTCGACGGCGGCAGGGTTGTCGGGGCAATCGTCGAATCGGACGGAGAGCGCAGAGCCATCCGGGCCCGGCGGGGAGTCCTGTTGGCCGCGGGCGGTTTCGAACGCAACGACGAGATGCGTGCCCGCTACGGGGTGCCGGGAACCTCGCGGGACACCATGGGACCGTGGGGCAATCTGGGCCTGGCGCATCTGGCCGGCATCGCCGCCGGCGCCGACACCGACCTGATGGATCAGGCATGGTGGTCCCCCGGCCTGACCCATCCCGACGGCACGTCGGCGTTCGCGTTGTGGTTCACCGGCGGGATCTTCGTCGACGATGAGGGCAGGCGCTTCGTCAACGAATCGGCGGCCTACGACCGGCTCGGGCGGGCTGTGCTGACGGCCGTCGCCGACGGCACGGTCACCCTGCCGTTCTGGATGATCTACGACGACGGCGACGGGGTGGTGCCGCCGGTGAAAGCGACCAACGTCTCGATGGTCGAACCGGACAAGTACGTCGCGGCCGGATTGTGGCGCACCGCCGACACCCTCGAGGAGTTGGCGGCGGCGATCGGGGTTCCGCCACGCAACCTGGTGGAAACGGTCGAGAGGTTCAACGGGTTCGTCCGCGAGGGACGCGACAGGGATTTCGGCCGCGGCGACGAACCCTACGACCGGGCGTTCTCAGGCGGCGCGGCGCCGCTGTATCCCATCGAGAAGGGTCCGTTCCACGCGGCCGCGTTCGGGGTTTCGGATCTGGGCACCAAAGGCGGGTTGCGCACCGATACCGCCGCGCGAGTGCTCGATCGGGCGGACAATGTGATTCCCGGGCTGTACGCGGCGGGCAACACGATGGCCGCGCCCAGCGGCACCACCTATCCGGGCGGCGGTAACCCGATCGGCACCAGCATGGTCTTCAGCCACCTCGCTGTGCTCGACATGGCAGGAGGAAACCATGAGTGACGCCATCCGCGAGATCGACACCGGTGCGGCGATGACCCGGTTCGCACGGGGCTGGCACTGCCTCGGGCTGGCCGAGGCGTTCCGGGACGGGAAACCGCACGGCATCGACGCGTTCGGCACGCTCCTGGTGGTCTTCGCCGACAGCCAAGGTGCACTCAAGGTTCTCGATGGCTACTGCCGGCACATGGGCGGCAACCTCGCCCATGGCACCATCAAAGGCGACGAGATCGCCTGCCCGTTCCACGACTGGCGCTGGGGCGGCGACGGCAGATGCACACTCGTCCCCTACGCCAAACGCACGCCGCGCATGGCTCGCACCCGCTCCTGGCCGACCACCGAGGTCAACGGTCAGCTGCTGGTGTGGCACGACCCGGAGCGTTCGGCCGCGCCGGCCGAGCTGATCCCGCCGACGATCGAAGGGTATGACGAGGGCCATTGGTCGCCGTGGCAGTGGAGTTCGGTGCTCATCGACGGTGCCCACTGCCGCGAGATCGTCGACAACAACGTGGACATGGCGCACTTCTTCTATATCCACCACGCGTACCCGACCTACTTCAAGAACGTCATCGACGGACACACCGCCAGCCAGTTCATGGAGTCGAAGCCTCGCCCGGACTTCGTCGCGAATCCGGAAAAGCTCTGGGAAGGAACGTATCTGCGCTCTGAGGCGACGTACTTCGGACCCGCCTACATGATCAACTGGCTGCACAACGATCTCGCCCCCGATTTCACCGTGGAGGTGGCCCTGATCAACTGCCACTACCCCGTGACGCACAACTCGTTCATGTTGCAGTGGGGCGTGGCTGTCCAGCAGATGCCGGCGCTGCCTGCCGAGAATGCCGCCAAGCTGGCCGCGGCCATGAGCCGGTCGTTCGGCGAGGGATTTCTCGAAGACGTGGAGATCTGGAAGAACAAGTCACCGGTGGAGAACCCCCTGCTGACCGAGGAGGACGGCCCGGTCTACCAGCATCGCCGGTGGTACCAGCAGTTCTACGTCGACGCAGCCGATGTCACCGCCGACATGACCGACCGCTACGAACAGGAGGTCGACACCAGCCACGCGTACGACCTCTGGCAGCAGGAGGTCGAGCACAACATGGCGGCCAGGCAGGGCTGACGTCCGCCATGAACATTGCGGCCGTCACCCGTTTCACCGCGATCGCCGCGGCGCTGGCGGTGGTCGCGACGAGTTGCACCACGTCGACCGACGGCACCGGCACCGCCGCGGCACCCGGATCCACCGATGCCACCACGTCGCCGAGCGTGGCCGCACCCTCGACCTCACGAATCACCCCGCGGGAGCAGGCGCCCGGTGGCCCGGCGATGACCATCTCCGATTACCTCGCTCAGAACGGGATCGAGGAATCGCCCGTCGGCCGCGGCGACCCCGGTGCGCCGATCATCGACCTACCGATTCCGGACGGCTGGGAGGACGCAGGCGACGACACCCCCGAGTGGGCGTATGCGGCGATCGTCTACACCGGTCCGGGGGCAGCCGAATACACCCCGAGCATCGTCGCGCTGTTGTCGAAGCTGGTCGGTGACGTCGACCCGCAAGCGCTCCTGCAGGCGTCCGCCGGTGAAGCCAGCAATCTGCCGGGCTGGACGCCGATGAGCGAAGGCAAGCTCACCACGCTCGGTGAGTTCCCCGCGTTCCAACTCGGCGGCACCTGGGTGCAGAACGGTGTCACCAAGCTGGCCGCCCAGAAGACGGTCGTGATCCCCGGCCGCGACGGTTCCTGGTACGTCCTTCAGCTAAACGCCGACGGGCTGGAGAACCAGATCGACATCATCGGCCCGGCGACCTTGGCCATCGACGACCAGACCACCATCACCCCGCAGTAGCGACCTCAGGCCTCGCGGACACCGTCCAGCCGTCTGCTGGCTTCCTCGAAACCGCTCACCAGCTCGGCGATGATGTCGGCGACAGGGCGGATCTCGTTCATGCGGCCGACGATCTGACCGACGGGCATCGCGACGGTGGTGGGATCGGTCGACTCGCTCATCCGCTGGTGGGCTTCGCTGACCAGGATGTTCTGCAACGGCATCGGCAACGGCTCGGGTGCGCCGTCGGCGTCCCACGCGTCGGTCCAGCGGCTCTTGAGCAGCCGCGCCGGTTTGCCGGTGTAGATGCGTCTGCGCACGGTGTCTGCGGAGGTGGCCTTGAGCATGGCCTCCTGGATCACCGACCGCCCGGACTCCAGCCGCTCGCCGAGGTCGTACTCCGCCGAGGTCAGGAACGCCGAGCCCATCCACACACCCTGTGCACCGAGGGCGAGCGCGGCAGCGACCTGCCGGCCGGTGCCGATACCGCCGGCGGCCAGCACCGGAGCCCTGCCGTCCAACGCGTCGACGATCTCCGGCCACAGCACCATCGAGCCGATCTCACCGGTGTGGCCGCCGGCCTCGTGGCCCTGGGCGACGACGATGTCGACACCGTTCTCCACGTGGCGCAGCGCGTGTTTCGGCGAACCGGCGAGTGCGGCGACGGGCACCCCGGCCGCGTGCGCCTGGTCGATCACGTCCTTGGGCGGCGAACCGAGCGCGTTGGCGATCAGCTTGATCGGGTGTTTGAGCGCGACCTCGACGTGGCTGCGCGCCACCGAATGCAGCCATCCCAGAACGCCTTCGGAGCGCTCCTCGTCCTGAGGCAGAGGCGGCACGCCGAGGTCGGAGAGCGTCTTGTCGACGAATTCGCGATGCTCGGCCGGGATCAGCTTGTTGATGTCCACCGAGGTGCCCTCGGTCGGGATCTTGGCCGGCATCACGACGTCCACACCGTAGGGCTTGCCGTCGGTGTTGGCGTCCATCCACTGCAGGACGTTCTCCAGGTCGTCGGCGTCGTTGAACCTCACGCAGCCGAGCACACCCAGACCACCGGCCTTGCTGACCGCGGCGGCGACCTTCTCCGACGGGGTGAAGACGAAGATCGGATACTCGATGCCGAAGCGATCGCAGAGTTCGGTTCGCATGCTATTTCGCTCCCACGTGGTTGGCGTGCACTTCGTCGGCCGGGCGCTCCTCGGTGGTGTCCTTGGCCCAGCGGTAATCCGGCTTGCCCGCAGGCGAGCGCTTCACCTCGTCGACGAACCACAGGCTCCGCGGAACCTTGTAGCCCGCGATCTCCTTGCGCACGAATGCATCGAGTTCGGCCAGCGTCGGGCGGGCGCCCTCGCGGGGCTGGATGACCGCCGCGACGTGCTGCCCGAACCGGGGATCGGGAACGCCGACGACCAGCGCGTCGAACACGTCGGGATGTCCCTTCAGCGCGGCCTCGACCTCTTCGGGGTAGATCTTCTCGCCACCGGAGTTGATCGACACCGAGCCGCGGCCCAGCATCGTCACGGTGCCGTCGGCCTCCACCTCGGCGTAGTCGCCCGGGATCGCGTACCGCACACCGTTGTACGTCCTGAACGTCTCGGCCGTCTTCTTCTCGTCCTTGAAGTAGCCGACCGGGATGTGCCCGCACTTGGCGATGATGCCGCGCTTGCCCGAACCGGGCTCGATCTCGTTGCCGTCCTCGTCGAGCACCTTGGTGTTCTTGTCGATCGTGACGCGCGGGCCGCCGGTGTGCGACTCTCCCTTGGCCACGATGCTGGTTCCGCCGAACCCGGTCTCCGACGAACCGATGGAGTCGGTGATGATCCGGTTGGGCAGCAGCTCGAGGAACTTCTCCTTGATGCTGGTGGAGAACAGCGCAGCGGTGCTGGCGAGCAGGAACAGCGAAGACAGGTCGTAGGTGTTGCCCTCGTCCTGGTGGGCGAGCAGCGAGTCCAGCAGCGGCCGGCCCATCGCGTCACCGGTGAAGAACAGCAGGTTCACCTTGTGCTTCGCGATGGTGCGCCAGACCTCGTCGGGATCGAACTCCGGCACCAGCACTGTCGTGTGTCCGGAGAACAGCGCCATCCAGGTGGCCGACTGCGTGGCGCCGTGGATCATCGGCGGGATCGGGTAACGCACCATCGGCGGGTTCTCCACCGCCTGCTTGGCCAGGCCGTACTCATCGGCGATCGGCTCACCGGTCGCGAAGTCGGTGCCGCCGAACAGAACTCGGTAGATGTCCTCGTGGCGCCACATCACACCCTTCGGGAAACCGGTGGTGCCGCCGGTGTAGAGCAGGTAGATGTCGTCCTCGCTGCGGGGCCCGAAGTCGCGCTCGGGCGAACCCTGGGCCAGCGCGGCCTCGAACTCGACGCCGCCGTAGCGCTGGTAATCGTCATCGGAGCCGTCCTCGACCACGAGCACGGTCTTGACGTTCGGGGTCTCGGGCAGCACGTTGGCCACCCGGTCGGCGTAGCGGCGCTCGTGCACCAGCGCGACCATGTCCGAGTTGTCGAACAGGTACTTCAGCTCGCCCTCGACGTAGCGGAAGTTGACGTTGACCAGGATGGCTCCGGCCTTGATGATGCCGAGCATCGCGATCACGATCTCGATCCGGTTGCGGCAGTACAGGCCGACCTTGTCATCCTTTTTGATGCCCTGATCGAGCAGATAGTGCGCGAACCGGTTGGCCTTGTCTTCCAACTCGGCGTACGTCAGCTGGTCGTCGCCGGAGATCAGGGCGACGCGGTCAGGCACGGCGTCGATGGCGTGCTCGGCGAGGTCGGCGATGTTCAGAGCCACGGCTCTAAACTAGAACGTGTTACATTTCCAGACAAGTCGCTGTCTTCGACGAGGAAAGGCGGACGCCCGTGAGCGAGTCCCAAGAAGGTCCCGACGCCCTGGTTGAGCAGCGCGGACACACGTTGATCGTGACGTTGAACCGGCCGCAGGCGCGCAACGCGCTGTCTGCTGAGATGCTCTCGATCATGGTCGACGCGTGGAACCGCGTGGACTCCGATCCGGAGATCCGGACGTGCATCCTGACCGGGGCCGGCGGCTACTTCTGCGCGGGCATGGACCTCAAGGCCGCGTCGAAAAGGCCGCCGGGTGACTCGTTCGCCGATGGCAGCTACGACCCGTCGAAGATCGAGGGTCTGCTCAAGGGCCGCCGGCTGACCAAGCCGCTGATCGCCGCCGTGGAGGGCCCGGCCATCGCCGGCGGAACGGAGATTCTGCAGGGCACCGACATCCGCGTCGCCGGGGAGAGCGCGAAGTTCGGTATCTCCGAGGCGAAGTGGAGCCTCTACCCGATGGGTGGCTCCGCGGTGCGGCTGCCGCGCCAGATCCCGTACACCATCGCGTGCGATCTGCTGCTGACCGGGCGCCACATCACCGCCGCCGAGGCTCTGCAATACGGCCTGATCGGCCATGTCGTCCCGGACGGGACCGCGCTGGAGAAGGCGCTGGAGATCGCCGAGGTGATCAACAACAACGGGCCGCTGGCAGTGCAGGCGATCCTGAAGACCATCCGCGAGACCGAGGGCATGCACGAAGAAGAGGCGTTCAAGCCCGACACCGCCAACGGCATCCCGGTGTTCCTGAGCGAGGACGCCAAGGAGGGCCCGCGGGCCTTCAAGGAGAAGCGCGCCCCCAACTTCACGATGCGTTGACGTTGAGCAGGCGCCGTTCGTCTGCGAGCAACAGGACGCCGGACTCGGCGCGTGAGAGACACGGTCGCTTGTGCGCTCGAGCGAACGTCGGATGCAGCGACCCGTCGAGATACGAATCGGGCACCCGAGGATCGACATAGTTCTTCCGGCACACCGCGCGGGTGTTGTTGAGCCGTGCCGCGGCCGCGTCGATGGCCTTGTTGATCTTGCGTTTCGCTTCGGTCAGGGATCGGGACGGGCCGATTCGGACCAGCACGTCCGCGGCCGTGACGGTGCCGCCCCAGGTGCGAAAGTCCTTGGCAGTGAAGATCGCCCGGGTGATCTCGCGCAGGTAGTTGTTGACCTCGGCCGATCCGACGTGGACGACCCGTCCGTCGTCGTCGATGTAGGCGAAGAGCTTCTGGCCAGGCAACTCGTGGCACGCATATACGATCTCGGCCAGCCGCGGGTCAGACAGCCGCACGCGTTGTTCCTTGCCGGACTTGGCCCGGAATTCGAACATCACCGTGGTTGGGTCCTCGAACCGGACGTGCTCGTGGCGCAGCGTGGTCAGGCCGTAATGCTCATTCTGCCGGGCGTACTCGTCGTTGCCGATGCGTATCAACGTCAAGTCCATCAGGCGCAACACCGCCCCGAGCACCTTTTCGCGAGACAGCCCTGGCATGTCCAGGTCGTGAATGACCCGGCGCCGCACTGCCGGCAGCGCCCGCCCGAAGTGACCCACCCGGTCGAACTTGGTGCGGTCGCGCACCTCGCGCCAGCGCGGGTGGTAGATGTACTGCTTTCGACCGCGTGAGTCTCGACCCGTGGCAAGGATGTGCCCGTCGGGCCTCGGGCTGATCCACACCTGGTTCCAGGCCGGCGGGATGCCGATCGCGTCTATCCAGGCCCGGTCGTCGCCGCAGACAAGGCTGCCGTCCGGGCGCCGGTATATCCAACCGTCCTCGACGCGCTCCCTGGTGATACCGGGTTCGGAGTCGGTGACATAGGTCAGGCCTGCGCATTCCGCTACGGCGGGGTCGGGGCGACTCATCCATCGGGGGTGCCCGCGTTGTAGCGACCTATTCATGATGTTTAGCCTCGATCCACCGATGTATCGGCTGGTCGCAGGGTGTCGGAATGAGGAAAGTGCCCTTTGAACTGGGAAGATTGGTGTTCTCTACGCACTAATCAGTCCAGGTCAGAAAGGCACTTCCGGTGAAAGT
>NZ_JBTBFV010000072.1:0-24537 GCF_054786995.1 Mycobacterium sp. ZZG | reverse complement strand
CAACACAGCCACAGCTTCAAGCCGCTGCGCGATCGCCGCCGACTCGGCACGCGCCGCCGAACCCATCGCCTCGATAAGCTCCCGCGGCTCGACACCCTCGAACATACCTTCGATTATGGCAGGCAGCACTGACACGATGACGCACCAAAATCCGCGACCCCCGCCCCGCGGCGAGCTCAGGATTACTGAATCAGGAACCGCTGCAGCATCTCTCGTTCGGCTACCGGATCGTCCACCGGCCAGAACAACAGCGTCAGCACCACACGCACGATCCACTGCGCGGCCTGCGGATCGTCGTCGTCGATACCGGTCAGTTCGGCCGCCAGCGCGGGCGGGACCGCCGACCGGCCGATCCACGTCAACTCCCCCTTACGCGTCGAGTTCAGCAATGTCTGGCAGCCGATCGGGTCAGTCCGGATCCGTTCCAGCGCAATCACAATCGCCGTCACGGTACGCTCAGCGCCGCTGAGACCGGCCACGGCGGAGCGCATCATCGCGATGCCTCGAGGCAGAGCCGTGGAATGGATGGCTGCGGTGGCCAACCGGATCTGGGCGTGGGCGTATGCCAGCACCCAGGTGCTCCAAGGGGCGAGTGGACGAACCCACACTGGCCGGCGCAGGCACCGCCGCCATGGAGCTAGCGGCATACATTGCCGACAAGCTGGCCCAGTCAGCCGAGAATCCGCGCGACAATCTGCTCGGCGATCTTGCCACCGCCTGCCCCATCAGACAATTGGAGATGCTGACAGCTCAGGTCATGCTGGTCACCCTGTTCAGCGCAGGCACCGCCCTGATCGGGTCGGCAACGCGCCGCGCTGGCGCGGCGTGAGGCGAAGGTGGTCATCGAGCACCTGCTGCGGCACACCGCGCTGATCGAGTCGGGCGGGGCCTGTCCGGTGGTTGCCCAGCCTGCTGGTGCGACGACTTGACGAGCTTCCCCTGACACTGCGCAGTCTTCCTTGAAAGTGCTCGCAGCAACCCTTAAAGCTGAAACACAGCAAAGACACTGACCCTTTCGATGGGCACACGATGGTGCTACATTGCCCTCACCGGAGACATCCAAACTGGGGGAACTCATGGGTCTTCACCTGCAATCGGGCGCCGCGCTGGCGGTGGCAGCACTCGCCGGAGCCACCATCATGGCTACACCGATCGCCCCACCGAGACCGGTAGCCAGCAATTTAGATACTGACGCAGCTGTCAATCTGACCGCGTCGTCACGGCCGCTGTCCCCATGGCCCTGGGTATTCGCTCCGGAAGCGACCGCGTCCCACCGCGACGGCTCGCAGGCCGCGGCCCCGACGATCGCGGACGACGACACGCTCTCGACCGCGGACCGGATCGACGAGGACTTCATCGACTTCCGCACCGACGTGCGCACCGTGTTCACCCCGTTCGCCAACCAGCTCGGCTACGTCGGCAAGCAGCTCTACGTCGGGTTCAACTTCGTCGAGAGCATCTCGGCGAGTGCGGTTTTCAACAGCACCGACGTCCTTCGCGGCGAGGGATTCTTCACGAACCTGGGTGACTTCGCCCGTGATGTCGTCCTCGCCGCCGTCTGGGTTGTCGCCGACGAGCTCTATCTCCATGTCCCGGGACTGCCGCCGATCGTGGTTCTACCTGACCGCCCGCCGTCTGAGTATGTCCCCGGATGGCGGCGTCCGCTGCCTCCGCAGCCGGGCCGCGATCTCGTCGTCCCGGTTCCTTACGTTCCGCCGACCGACGGTTCCGCAGAGGCTTCCGCGGACGCGGTCACGGCCGACGATGACGCGGCAGCGGGAACCGACGACAGCGCGGCACCAGAGGACGACGCAACCGACGAATCGGCCGATTCAGCAGCGGTAGAGGGTGATTCCGTGGCCGCGGGATTCACCAACGCCGAGAAGCAGAACGAGGACACGGCCGGTGCCGCCCCGGCTGGGACCGAGGACGCAGGCCAGACGTCCGCCGGGGAGCCGACGGACGAATCGGCCGAGGAGACGGCTGAGGAGACCACCGAAAACAACGACGCCGACGACTCCGACGACGAGCAGACCACCGAGACCACCACTCGAAAGACCGAGACCGACAACCGGGGCTCCGCCGCCACCACGGAGGAGTAGTGCCTACAGCTTGAACCGTCCGGCAAAGCCGCGCAGCGGCAGATCGGCCGAGGTGATGATGCCCGGCCGGGCAGCCACCACCGACGAGATCGCGCTCAACGCAGGCATTCCGGTGACGGTCATGCCGATCGAGGCGAAGTTCGCGGGGTCTGACAGATCGACGCCGGGCTTCGGGAAGATCATGTGCTTGTTGTAGATGTTCGGGTCGCCCTTGATCGCAGTGATGTAGCAGCCCTTGATATCCCAGCTCGGATCGGTGTGCGGGGTCATCTGCCATTCCAGGTGCGTCTCGACGCGGGGCACGCCGTCGACCATGCCCTGGTACTTGATGTAGTTGCCGCCCAACGATCCCTTGGGCAACTGGTACCAGCCGAGGTCGACGTCCTTGGTGCAGGCGCCGAGCTCATAACTGAACTTCACCTCATCGAGGGTCAGACCGAAGCAGTCGGCCATCATGTACACACTGTCGGCGAACACACGGGTGTACTTCTCCAGCTTTCCCGGGATCTCCGGGTCGTCGGCGGGCTGCCCATAACCGACCTCGATCCAGGTGTCCTTGGAATGGTGGCAGGACACATCCACCGACTCGATGGTGGTGACGTTCTCGATCTCGGAGACGTCGGCGGAGCACACCACCCCCAGGATCTGGTTCAGGCCCGGGTTCATGCCGGTGCCGTAGAACGTGGAACCGCCCTTAGCGCAGGCTTCTTGGAGCAACTGGCTGACCGGCTTACCCGACGGGTGCGGGTGATTGCGGTCGCGGTGCCAGCCGGTGATCCAGTCGGCGGTGGTGACGATGTTGATGCCGGCCTCGAGCACCTTGACGTAGAGGTCCTCGTCCGGGAAAACCCCGTGGAAGGTCAGCACGTCGGGCTTGGCCGCGATGATCTCCTCGACCGAGCCGGTGGCGATGACGCCGTTGGGCGCCAGGCCGGCCAGCTCACCGGCGTCCCTGCCCACCTTCTCGGGCGAGTAGCAGTGCACCCCGATCAGTTCGAGATCGGGCCGGTCGGCGATTCGCTTGATCATCTCGGAGCCGACGTTGCCGGTGGCAACCTGGAAAACCTTGATCGTCATGGCAGCCTTTCAGATGTCAGAGTGCGGATTTGGCGGCCAGCTCGGCGGCGCTGCCGCCTCTGCCGTCGGGATAGAACTTCTTGGCCCACTCGCGGATAGCGGTGAACCCTTCCAGTTCGGAACTCGCCAGCGCCGGCGGATCCGAATAGCGTTGGTGCGCCCAGATGTGGATGTCCTGGCGGAACTGACGGATCACCTCGGCGCCGAATTCCTCGGCCTTGACCCGGGCGCGCTCGGGGTCGCGCACCTCCCCCTTCGGTCTGCCGATGTAGACCATGAACCGCACGTCGGAGGTGGACTCGTCGACGGGCGTGATCGCCGAGATCGTGCGGTTGTCGATCATCCCCCAGCTCTTGGTCACCGCGATGCCGAGTCCGCCGTTGATGGCCTCGACACCGCTGTTGACGTCCTCGATGCGCTGACCGTCGTCGCCTTCGAAGGTGATGGTGAAGTCGACATAGGAGATCGGCTCGTCGAAGTCGTGGCGGGTCAAGATCGGATTGAGGGGTGTGCCGTGCACGTACTTGAAATGCGCGAAGTCGACGCCGTTTTCGAGCACGTACTGCGGGTGCATCTCCAGGCCCTGTTCGAACAACCGCTGCTGCGGGTAGTAGTCTTCGACACCCGAGCCGTCCTTGAAGTCGGCGAAGACATCCGGGGCGTCGAAGAACGGCTCGCGGTTCTCGATGTCGTGCCAGATGTACACCGACTCGTTGCGTTCCACCACCGGGTAGGTCTTGATGCGACGGCCCCGGTTGGGTCGGTCCTCGTACGGGATACAGACGTTGCGGCCCTGCTGATTCCACTGCCAGCCGTGGAACGGGCACTGCAGCACCTCGCCCTGCACGGTACCGCCGAAACCGAGATGCGCCCCGAGGTGTTCACAGTATGCGTTCATCACGGTGATCTGGCCGGATTCCGAACGCCAGGCGACCATCTCCTGGTTGAAGTACTTCATCGTGTGGACGTCGCCGATGCCGATCTCGTCGGACCAGGCGACCTGAAACCAGCCGGTCGGCTTCATCGACAGAGGCGGTTTGGCCATGCGGTGAGGATAGAACAGCGGACGACAAAAGCATAGTCGGTTCTACGAAACTTTCGGTATGCTCCTTCCATGAGCAAGGCGGCAGCACCGCAGCGGCGCCCGAACCGACGCGGGCAGGCGACTCGGGCCAACATGCTCGAAGCGGCGCTGAAGTCGCTGGCCTCCGGTGAGCCCGGATCGGTGTCGGCGAACCGCATCGCCAAGGACATCGGCGCGACCTGGGGCGCGGTGCAGTATCAATTCGGGGATGCTGACGGCTTCTGGGCGGCCGTGCTGCACCGCACCGCTGAGCGCCGAGCCGACGTGTTCGCCGCTGTCGACACGGCCGCCCCGCTGCGTGACCGCGTGGCGAGCATCATCGATACGCTGTATGACGGTCTGGCAGCGCCCGATTCGCGCGCGATCGAGAACCTGCGCGCCGCGCTGCCGCGTGACCCCGCCGAACTGCGGCGGCTGTATCCACAGACCGCCGCCGAACTGCATTCCTGGGGTCGGTCATGGCTGGAGATCTGCCGGAACGCGTTCGCCGGCCTGGGTGTCGATCCCGAGCGGGTGCGCGAGGTCGCCACCCTGATCCCGGGGGCGATGCGCGGGCTGGTGTCCGAGCGTCAACTCGGCTCGTTCGCCGATCTCGACGTCGCCCGTCGCGGATTGACCAACGCGCTGGTCGCCTATCTCCAGTCGACCGACCGACCTCACCCCCACACCGACATCAGCGTCACGTAGCACGCAGTCCCGACCAGGATGCTGAGCAGGGCGTGCCCACGCCACAGATGCAGGCCGGCGGTGACAACGACGGCGACGGCAAGCCAGACGAGCTGGGTGAGTGTGTCACCGGCGACCGTGCGCACGGTGTAGACCGCCAGGATCAGCATCACCCCGACCGGCATGTGCACGCTGAGGTACTTGACCACCCGGCTGTGCCGCATCGGGGCCAGCACCGCGAACGGCAGTGCACGCAGGGCCCAGGTCACCGCCGCGCTGACCGCCACCAGCACCGCGATGTAGCGGTTGTCAGGCACGGTCGGCCTTGCGCTGCAATATCATCCGGACCAGCAGCACACCTGCGAACGCGGCGAACGCCGCTATCAGCATCTGTCCGGGCACCGTCAGCCACGCGCCGATCGCACACGCCGCCGCCACGGCCGCGGTGACGGGATCGGGCCGCTGGCGGTACGCATCGATGCCCAGCACGATGAACAGCGCGGTCAGCGCGAAGTCCAGCCCGACCAGTCTTTCGATCGGCAAGGCTTCGCCGAGCAGACCGCCCAGGGTCGCCCCGGAAACCCACAGCAGGTGAAAACACAACTGCATGAACAGGATGAGCCGCGTGGACCATGTCCGCGCCTCCGGGCTGACCCCGACGGCGTACGCCTCGTCGGACAGCGTGTAGGTGCTGTACATTTTGCCGAGCACACCGCGGACCCGGTGCAGGGGGAACGACAGCGCGTAGAACACGTGCCGGGAGTTCACCACGAACGTCGTCAGCGCCACCGTGGCGATGGGCGCGGCAGTCGCGGCCAGCTGCACCATCAGGAACTCCAGCGACCCCGCATAGATCACCGCCGCGAACACCGGGGCCCACCACCACGCCAGACCGGCATGCACCACCAGGAAGCCCAGCGCCATGCCCAGCGGGATGAACGCGAGCCCGACTGGCGCCGACAGCGCCACCACGTTGCGCAATGAATCGCGCGATCCCGGACTGGGCGGCACCGAAAACACCTCCTGGACGACGACCCGGCGTCTAGCTTTTCACGGGTGGACATCTTCACCGAATGGCGGCGCCATGCAACGCGCTTCACCTGGGTCTCCACCACACCGGCCAACGCGGGCGCCGAGGTCGAGGTGTTCAGCCGCCGGTGCGGCACCCCGGGAGCGCCCGCGCTGGTCTGTGTGCACGGCTTCCCCACCTCGGGTATCGACTATCACGCGTTGACCGTCGAGCTCGCCGACGAGTTCGACATCCACATACTGGACTTCCCCGGATACGGCCTGTCCGGCAAGCCGCCATCTCCGTATGTGTATTCGCTGTACGACGACGCGCGGTTGCTGGTTCACGCGATCACCGAGCGGTGGGGCCTCGGCGACTACCGGATGATCACCCATGATCGGGGCAGCAGCGTCGGCATGATCGCGCTGGGCATGCTCGCCGACGCCGGCGCAGCGCCGGCCGACGTGTTCATGACCAACGCCAACGTCTATCTGCCGCTGGCCAACCTGACGGCGTTCCAGGTGGCCCTGCTCGACGACGCCACCGGACGTGCCACAGCTGCGGCGACGACGCCCGAAATGCTCGCCGCCGGCCTGGGAGCGACCACTTTCATGCCCCGACGCTCTCTCGAGGACGACGAGATCGCCGCGCTGGCAAGCTGTTTCGCCGTCAACGACGGAATCGGCGTGCTGCCCGACACCGTGAGGTACCTTCACGAGCGGGCCGCCGACGAGACCGGCTGGCTGGAGCGGCTGTCCACCCTCGACGTCGACACGTCGCTGATCTGGGGCCTGCACGACGGCGTCGCCCCGCTGCGGGTGGCCAACCACGTCTGGCAGCACTACCTGAAGCCGAAGCCCGGCACCAACCGCTACTGGGTGATCCCGGGCGCCGATCACTACGTGCAGTGTGACGCGCCGGGCCAGTTGGCCGACATCATCCGGCTGACCGCGTGCGGCGGCCCGATCGGCCTGCAGACCCTCGGCGACCGTCCCGACGGCGCGGTGCTGGTCGACAGTTCAGACGGCGACAGCCGATGACGTTGCCGCACCGTAGATCTCGACGGTGTCAAAGGCACGGGCGATGGCCGCGAGCTCAGTGTCGGTCAGCCCCTGGCCGCGGGCGCTGCTGAGCACCGCGGCCCGGCCGTCGACGAACCTGGCGGTGCTGCTCAGCCGCCCGAGCGAATGGTAGAACACCTTCGCCCAGGTCTCGTCGGTGACCGCACCGGTGGCCGCGTCGGTCATCATCAGGTAGGCGGCGTGGCCGAAGATCGTGCTGTTGACGTGCTCACCGCGGTCGTCGCCCTCACCCCGGTACCGCTGGCTGTAGCGGTCCCGGTGCGGCCCGTACACGGTTCCGATCGAGGTCGGGTCGGCGAGGTCGCGCACGGCGCCCAGCGCGGAGTCCTCCCCGACGAGCCAGCGGTCCGCCCCGGTCTTGCCCTCGACCAGCACGCCGAAGATATCGCTCAAAGCCTCGTTGAGGGCGCCGGGTTCGTCGAAGTCCAGCACGGGACCGCCGCCGCCGACCACATGGGATGTCACCGCGTGCGCGAACTCGTGGGCCACGACGTCCAGGCCGGCCTGCAGGTATCCGCTGTCGCCGAACGCGAACAGCTGCCGGTTGGGGTCCCAGAACGCGTTGGCGTAGCCGGAGGTCGACATCCGCGGGTTGTACCGGATGCTGACCGAGACCAGGGCGCCCTTGCCGTCGAACGACTTTCGCCCGAGTACGTCCTCGAAGTAGTCGTAGACCTGCGCCATGTTGGCGTGCGCCGACACCGCCGAGGCGTCCCACCCGAACAGGCCGCGCTTGACCACCGAACCCGGTAGCTGCGGATTGCCCAACCCGAACAGCGTGTAGGTAGTCCGGTAGGTGGTGATGTTGCGGGGTTTGTCGATCAGCTGGTACGTCCGGAGCCACCACACCTTGCGGGTGTCGATGGTGAAAAGACGCGACTGGCCGAGCCAGTCCTTGGCGAAACTGATCGACGTCGCGGCGTGGGCGTCGGCCGAGGACACGATGACCGCACCGGCCGACGCGCCGTCGGCGTGAATCAGGTAAGTCGTCCCCGATGGCGACAGCTCACCGGTGTCGCGCACCACCACCGCTACCCGCCACACCAGGCTGGAGGTCCCGTCGTCGTCGGTGTAGACGACCAGCTCCTCGGCGAATGCGCTCGCGTTCAGGAACTTTCGGACGGCGCGGGATTCGGCGGCCGCCCCGAGGTGGGCCGCAGTCGCGATCAGCCGCACCTCGATGTGCTCGTCGACCGAGGCGTCGGGGGTGATGTCGAAGCCCTCCCCCAGCCCGCGGTAGTAGTTGAACACGCTGGTGACCTCGCCGGCGGCGTTGGTCACCAGGATCACCTCGCTACCGAGAACCTGGACCGGACCCAGCTTCTCAGTGAAGCGGTAGAAGTGCTCGGCGGTGTCCCCCTTGCCGACGGTGCTGACGGTGATGGCCCCCGGGGCGGCGAAGCCGGCCGTGGCACCCAGCACCGGCGCCAGCGAGTTCAACACCGCAGCGGCATCGCCGGCGTTGACCACCAGCGCGTCGGTGAACCGGCCGTCGATCACGCTGACCCCGCCGTCGCGGCCGGGGGTTACCGCCACACCGTCGCGCGCCGTAAGCTCGTCGACACCAAGTCCCGACGGAAATCCTTCTGTCACAGCAGAATTCGCAGTGACGGTGACGGTCACGACGGTGGGCCCGGTGATGCCGAGCAGGCCGAGCAGCCCGTGCACATGGAACGGGTTGCCGGCGGTGTCGTCGATCTTGACGGTGAATCTGTCCGCACGGCCGGCCGCCGACGCGCCCGGTGTGTACGTGAAGCCGCCGGAGGAGTCGAGGACGATCCGACCGTGGACGGGCCCGGTGACGACGGTGTAGGTGAGCACTGCGTCGTCGAAGTCGGTCGCGTTGAGGGCGCCGGTGACCGCGCCGTCGGGACCCGGTCCCGATGTGGTGACGGCGGCAACGGGACGCTGGTTGTTCCAGGTGTACTGGGCTTGGCGCACCGCCAGCCACAGCGATTGCACGAGCGCCGAGACCGGAGTCTGCGGGTCGCGGCCGTCGTCGGCACGGGTGGGTAGCCCGATCCAGGTGAGGACGTCGGTGACGATGGTCTCCACCGTGACGGGTCGCGAAGCAACCGGCGTGCGCAGGTCGGCGGACGCACTGGCACTCCCGGCCACCGCATCGGCCACCGCGGAGGACGTCGCCTCGGCATCCGCCGTGTCGGTGTCACCGGCTGCGTCGGTCTCGACAGCCTCTTCGGTCTCCTCGGTCTCGTCCGGCTGGTGGCCGGCGGCGGCGTCCGAGCGGGCGACCGGGCGCTGCGACGGCTCGTCGCCGTCGGCGTCCGTGGCATCGACACCGTCGAGATCGTCTGCGATGTCAGGGTCGTGTGCGTCCTCTGCGTCGTCCGGGTCGGTGTCGGTGCTCTCGTCGGTGTCGGTGCTCTCGTCGTCGCGCGCCGACGGCGAGGCGTTCGAGGACGCAGCCGCCACCGAGTCCGAGGACTCGGCCGGGCTGGCCGTCGCCACCCCTTGACCTGCGGCCATGCCCAAGCCGAGGCCGACCAGCACCACGCCGGAGTACAGACCGCGCACAGAACCGTTCGGTGTTTTCGGGCACCGGTCCACGTTGACCCCCAGCGTTGGCGTAGCGAGCCGAACTTACCATTGCGTCAGCAAACTCTTGGACGTTTCCGACCTCGAACTACCGCCGCGCCGCCAGTACCGTTGCCTTCATGAGGTACCTCGACGTCGACGGAGTGGGGCGGGTCAGCAGGATCGGCCTGGGCACGTGGCAGTTCGGTTCCCGCGAGTGGGGCTACGGCGACGACTACGCGGCGGGCGCCGCCCGGGACATCGTCGCGAGAGCGCTTGAGCTCGGGGTGACGTTGTTCGACACCGCAGAGATCTACGGGTTCGGCAAGAGTGAGCGGATTCTCGGCGAGGCGCTCGGCGCCGAGCGCACCCGGGTGGCGGTGGCCACCAAGGTCTTTCCGGTTGCGCCGTTCCCGGCCGTCGTCAAACAGCGCGCGAGGGCCAGCGCCCGGCGGCTTCAGCTGGATCGCATCCCGCTCTACCAGGTGCATCAACCCAACCCCGTGGTGCCGGACGCGGTGATCATGCCGGGGCTTCGCGACCTCCTCGATGAGGGAGTGATCGGGGCTGCGGGGGTCTCGAACTACTCGCTGGCGCGCTGGCGCAAGGCGGACGCGGCGCTGGGCCGGCCCGTCGTCAGCAACCAGGTTCATTTCTCGCTGGCTCATCCGGACGCCCTTGACGATCTCGTGCCGTTCGCCGAGCAGAACAACCGCATCGTCATCGCGTACAGCCCGCTGGCCCAGGGACTGTTGGGCGGCAAGTACGGCGTGGACAACAGACCCGGCGGCGTGCGCGCCTTCAACCCGTTGTTCGCAACCGAGAACCTGCGCCGGGTCGAGCCGTTGCTTCAGACGCTGCGCGCGGTCGCCTCCGATGTCGGCGCCGAGCCCGCGCAGGTTGCGCTGGCGTGGCTGATCGCACTGCCCGGCGTGGTGGCCATCCCGGGAGCGTCGAGTGTGGAGCAGCTCGAGTTCAACGTCGCCGCGGCTGACATCGAGCTGAGCGGGCAGGCCCGGGACGCGCTGACCGCGGCGGCCCGGGCCTTCACGCCCGCGCCGGCGAGCCGGGCGGTCATGGATCTGGTGAAGGAGAAGTTCGGGCGCGGGTGAGTCAGCCGGCGGGCGCCACCGTGGTGGCGTCGACCGGCTCGATCCGCACCGCGACGCCGTTGAGCACCGACATGCCGGCGAGGCGCTCCAGGTCGGCCGGATCGTTGGACGTCAGCTCGTTGACGTTCGCCCCGCCGGACTGGTTGGCGAGCTGCCAGCCGCCCCTGTGCCCCCAGCCGTGGGGGATCGCGACGGTCCCGGCCGGCACCTCGTCGGTGACGAGCACCTCGGTCTCGATGGCCCCGTCCCGGGAGGTGACCCGCACCCTCGCGCCGTCGGTGAGTCCGGCGGCCGCGGCATCGTCGGGATGGATCCGGGCGCGGTGGCGCCGGTCGCCCTTCATCAGTGTGGGGCAGTTGTGCATCCACGAGTTCAGTGAGCGGATCTCGCGCAGGCCGATCGCCCTCAGCGGGAACGCGGGATCGTCGGGATGGCGGTCACCGAAGCACTCGATTTCATTGAGGATCTCCGCCGGAGCCAGAGCCACCCGGCCGTGCGGATGCTTGACCGCCTCGGGACGGATCCCGGTCGGGGCGACCTCGGACAGCACGATGCCGTGCGGGTTGTCCCGCAGTTTGCGAGGGTTGATTCCGTTGCGGCGCAACCCAAACCGATCACCGTAGGGGCCGATCCGCATCAACAGCTCGACGAGGCGGCGCGGTGTCAGGCGCGCGACGCCGCGCCGGTCCAGCCAACTGAGCACGCCGTTGAAGCGTTCCAGCGGGCCGGTCGCGAACAGTGACAGTCCCATCCGGCGCGCCAGCTCGTCGAACACCTCCCACTCGTTGCGTGCCTGCCCGTACGCAGGCACCACCGGTTCGGTGGCCTGCGCGAACACCGCGGCCGAACAGTTGGCCAGGCTGTAGGGCACGTCGTAGCGTTCCAGGAAGGTGGTGGCGGGCAGGATGTAGTCGGCGTGGCTGTTGGTCTCGTTGACGTAGAGATCCAGCGACACCAGTAGATCGAGCTCGTCGAGCGCCTTCTCGAGCATCGGACCGTTGGGCACGGTCAGCACCGGGTTGCCGGCGGTGACGAACAGCGCCCGCAACTGTCCGTCGCCGGGGGTGATGATCTCCTCGGCCATCAGCGTGGCCGGATAGGTGCTGATCACCTCGGGCAGGCCACCGACGCGGGACCGGGCGGTGTCGTAGCTCATCTTCCCGGCCTTCTCCCCGAGGTCCTCCAACGGCACGACGGCGCGGGCGAACAGCGTCCCGCCGGGACGGTCGAGGTTGCCGGTCACGATGCTCAGCGCGTCGAGCAGGAAACTCACCAGCGTTCCGTGCCTGCCCAGGCATGCGCCGGTGCGCCCGTACGCCGCAGCCGCCCGCGCGGTGGCGAAATCCCTTGCCAGAGTGCGAAGTACGTCCGCGTCGACGCCGGTGCGCGACTGGGTGATTTCGGGCGGGAAAGCCCGGGCACGTTCGCGCAGTATCCGCCAATCCGTGGTCTGTGCGTCCAATGCGGCGGTGTCGGCCAGCCCCTCGTCGAAGATCACGTGCAGCATCGACAACAGCAGCCAGGCGTCCGAATCGGGCCGTACCGCAAGGTGCTCGTGCGCGCGGGCGGTCTCGGTACGGCGCGGGTCGACCACGACGACGCGGCCACCGCGCGCGACGATCGCCGACAGATCGTCTTTGACCCGCGGCGTGCGCACACCGCTGCCATGGGACACCAGCGGATTGGCGCCGAGCATGAACAGGAAGTCGGTGCGCGGCAGATCGGGGAACGGGATCTGGCTGGCCGCGCCGTACAGCAGCTTGCTGGCGACGAAGCGGGAATTGATGTCCTGAGATCCCGACGAGTATTGGTGGTGTCCACCGAGCCGGCTGAGGAAGAAGCCCGACCAGATCCCGGTCGCATAGCCGAACGCGATCGGGTTGCCGAAGTACTGCCCGACCGCGCCTCCCCCGTGCGCGGCGAGGATTCGGCTCAGCCGGGCCGCGATGTCGTCGAGCGCCTCGTCCCAGCCCACCTCGTCGAACGTGCCGTCGGCGCGGCGCCGCAGCGGCGTCAGCACCCGGTCGGGGTCGTTCTGCACCTCGGCGAACGCGATGCCCTTCGGGCACACCCGGCCACGGGACAACGGATGGTCCGGATCCGGCTGCAGGGACTGCAGCCGACCGCCCTCGACGGTGGCGATGAGCCCGCACAGAGCTTCGCAGAGACGGCAATAGGTCACGCGCTGCTCAACCGCCATCGACCCAGATTAATGCAGTCGAATAAATTCCGGGACGAGTTCGCGGTCAGGAATCGGCGCTGCCCCGCAGTCCCCCGCACGCGAACTCGACCACCTGCTCCACCCACTCCGGGTCGAGCCCGTCCGGGCCGAGCGGACGGCGGTAGGCGGCCAGATCGGCGCCGGCCAACACCGCGATCATCGAGTACATCGCCAGCGCCGCCCGCTGCTGAACCTTCCGGGTGTGCAGTCCCGGGATCGCGCGGCCCGCCGCGGCGACGAAGAGATCCGGCAGTCCGGGATCGCCGTCGAGGGCCTCGCGCCAGATCGGGTCGTCGTCGAAAGCGAGCTGTGTCATGACCTTCAACCACGACAGGCCGTGCACGGGCTCGGTCTGCAACAACGTCACATGCGGCATCAGCAGAGCTTCGACGACGTCACGCACGCCCACCTCCGCCGGCGCGTCGACGAGCGCGGCCAGGTTGGCGGCGATGGCCGGGGTGATGCGCCCGGAGCGGCGGAAGGCAACCGCGGCGATCAGGTCACGCTTGGCCGGAAAGTGGTACATCACAGAGCGATTCGCGACTCCGGCTTCCCGTGCGATGGCCCGCAGCGACACCGACCCGATCGAGGAGTCGCCGAACATCCGCTCGGCGGTGTCCAGGATCAGCTCGCGGATGTCGACGTCCCCGCGAGGCCCGCGCCGGCGAACCGTGGTGTCGACCATCCGCACAGGGTAGCGACTACCGCGCCTAAGCTGGTTCGGTGACTCTCGTTCTCGGCCCGGTGCTGCGGCACGTCGGCGACACCACCGCCCAGGTGTGGGTGCAGACCGACGCCCCGGCTGAGGTGGAGGTTCTCGGGTGCACGGCGCGGACCTTCGAGGTCCAGGGCTTCCACTACGCGCTGGTGCCGGTCCGAAATCTGACCCCGGACTCCACGGTCGAGTACGACGTCCTCGTCGACGGCGTCAAGGTGTGGCCGGAACCGGATTCGAAGTTCCCGCCCAGCGTGATCCGGACCCGTGGGCCGGGCACCGAAGACCGGCTGCGGGTGGTGTTCGGATCCTGCCGCTATCCCAAGACCGGCGAGAAGAAACTGGACGAGAAGCTGGGGATCGATGCGCTGGACTGCTATGCCACCCGGTTGACGGCGACCGACGTCGGCGAATGGCCGGATGCGTTGCTGCTTCTCGGCGACCAGGTGTACGCCGACGAACTCACCCCCGAGGCGCGCCGCAATCTCGCCGGCCACCGCGGCAGGCGGCGCCTCAGCCGGCGCCGCCCACCCGACGAGGTCGTCACCTTCTCCGAGTACGAGGGGCTCTACCGGCACACCTGGGGCGATCCCGAGATCCGCTGGATCCTGTCGACACTGCCGACCGCGATGATCTTCGACGATCACGACATCCGGGACGACTGGAACACCTCGGCGGCGTGGCGGCGCGAGATGAACAAGAAACCGTGGTGGCGCGACCGGATCCGCGCCGGTCTCGGGTCGTACTGGGTGTACCAGCACATCGGCAACCTCAGTCCCGAGCAACTCGACGCCGACGACGACTATCAGAAGGTGACGGCGGCCCACGGGGACTGCTGGTCGCATCTGGTGGAGTTGGCGGACCGCGCCGACAGCGAGGTGGACGGCGACAAGGGGCTGCGGTTCAGCTTCCGCTGGGACCTGGGCCGCAGCAGGCTGATCATGGTGGATTCCCGCAACGCCCGCATACTCGACAGCGGCGACCGGAAGATGTTGGGCGACAGGGAGTTCGCCTGGCTCGAAGAACAGGTGCACGACGACCTGGGCGAGCTGGACCATCTGCTCATCGGGACATCGCTGCCCTGGCTGCTGCCGCCCGCACTCGGCGACCTGCAGACCATCAACGAGTTCGCCGCCAACCGGGGCGGATGGCGCGGCGGGCTGGCCGAGAAGATCCGCCAGACCGCCGACCTGGAGCACTGGCCGGCGTTCCTGAAATCGTTCCTGCGGCTGTCGAAGCTGATCCAGGCCGCCGCGTCGCAGCCGTCGCGGGGGCCGGCGACGGTGTCGGTACTCTCCGGCGACGTCCACCACAGCTACGCGGCCCGGGTCGACTTCCCCGAGTCCACCGCCGCGCGGGTGCATCAGCTCGTGTGCTCGCCGGTGCACAACTACGTTCCCGCGCCGGTGAAGCCGGCCTTCAAGATCGCCTGGTCTCAGCGTGCGGCCCGGCTGACCCGCCGCTGGGCCCGTCGCGTCGGCTGCCCCGACCTTCCCATGTCGTGGCGCAACCTCAGCGGACCGCTGTTCGGCAACACCATCGCCAGTTTCGAAGCCGGGAACCGAAGCGCCCACGTGGTTTTCGAGCAGCCCGACGATGACGGTGAACTGTCCTCGGTCGCCACGGTGGAGCTCACCGACTGACCGTCAGTGCACTCCTTCCATCTGCCGGCTGATCCACGGCGAGATGGCGAACACGATCACGCCGGCCAGAATCGCCACCCCGCCCAGGACGCCGAAGTAGACGACCTCGCCGGACGGGTCGTAATACCCGGCCAGCACCCCGGACGTCGACGTCCCCACACCGACGGAGAAGAAGTACAGCGCCATCATCTGCGCCCGGAACGCCTCCGGCGCGAGCTTGGTGGTGACCGAGAGCCCGATCGGTGACAGCAGCAGTTCCGACACCGCGAACACGCCGAGCACCACCAACACCAGCAGGGCCGGAACGGAGCTGAACCCGGCCAGCGGTACAAAGCACAGGAACGCCAGACCCATGCCGATCACACCGTAGGCGAACTTGCGCGGTGTGGTGGGTGCGCGGCTTCCCAGCCGGGTCCACATCGCCGCGAACAACGGTGACAGCACGATGATCCAGATCGGTTCGATCGACCCGATCCAGTTCGACGGCGCGACCCAGCCGAAGATGGACCAGTTCATCCGCTCGTCGGAGTACACCGCGAGCACGGTGAAGATCTGCTGGAACAGCGACCAGAAGACGGCGTTGGCGATGAACAGCGGGATGAAGGCGCGCACCCGCATCCGTTCCGGGGCGGTGACCTTGTCGCTGCGGAGCATGATCGCGAAGTACACGACCGACGCGACCACGATGACCCCGGTGGTGACCTGAGACAAATTGGCCAGTGTCACCAGTTTCAATGCCACCGCCGCGGCGACGACCGCCAGCACCAGGACGAACACACCGACGGTTCTACCGAGGGCGCTGCGCGGCAACGGATTCGGCACATGCCGTCCGTGCTCTCCGAGGTTGCGCCGGAACACGACGTACTGGATCAGGCCCAGCGCCATGCCGACGGCCGCGGCACCGAACCCGTAGTGGAAACCGAGCCGGGTCTGCAGCAGTCCGGTGATCAGCGGCCCCAGGAAGGCGCCGAGGTTGATGCCGAGATAGAACAGCGTGAACCCGCCGTCGGCGCGGGCATCCCCCTTGTCGTAGAGCGTGCCCAGCAACGAGGACGCATTGGCCTTCAGCGCCCCCGACCCCAGGGCGACCAGCAGCAGGCCGACGCCGACACCGGTCAGTCCGGGAAGGACCGCCAGCGCGATGTGCCCGAGCATCACGATCACACCGCCATAGAACACCGTGCGTTCCATGCCCAGGATCCGGTCGGCGATCCACCCGCCCAGCACGGTCGACAGGTACACCAGACCGCCGTAGGCGCCGACGATGCCGGTGGCGGTGCTCTGCGGCAGACCCAGACCGCCGTCGGTCACCGAGTAGTAGAGGTAGTAGCCGAGAATCGTCAGCATTCCGTAGAAGGAGAACCGCTCCCACAGTTCGACCCCGAACAGATTCGTCAGCCCGATCGGGTGACCGAAGATGGTGCGGGACGCCGCCCGCTCGCTGGTGGCCATACCGCTACTCTCGGCCTTGTGCCCGTTCCCGACAAGCCGCGCCCCGGCCAGGAGTCGGTGTGGGATTACCCGCGGCCGCCCCGGTTGGAGGTCTTTCGCGGTTCGATCACCGTCGAACTGGGAGGTGTGACGGTCGCTGCGACCGATCAGGCGTGGCGGGTACTGGAAACCAGCCATCCGCCCACCTATTACCTGCCGGCAGGCTGCTTCCAGGCCGGGGTACTGCGACCGGCCGAGGGATCGTCGTGGTGCGAATGGAAGGGCGAGGCGAGCTATTTCGATCTGGTGACCGCTGCCGTGTCCGCGGTGCGGGCGGCCTGGGCCTATCGACGGCCGACACGTCCGTTCGCCGCCATCGCCGGAGCCGTCGCGGTGATGCCCGCGCTGGTCGACCGCTGCACCGTCAACGGCGAGACCGTCACGCCGCAACCCGGGGGCTTCTACGGCGGCTGGATCACCAGCTCGATCGCCGGTCCGTTCAAGGGTGTTCCCGGTTCGGCCGGTTGGTGAGACCTGGCGGCGCCGCGTCGGAGGACTGAGCGCGGCTACTCGCCGACGGCGACCTGCGCGCGGCCGCCCGGATAGGGCAGATCAATGCCGTGTTCGTCGTAGGCCCGCAGAATCGCCCGCCGGAGCTTGCGCTGTACCGCCCACTGCGCGTTCGGCCGGACCTTCACCGTCATGCGGAGCCTGATCAGGTCGGGCGAGAGTTCCTGGACACCGAGCATCTCGGGCTCGCCGATCACCTTGCCGGCCAGCGCGGGATCGGCCACGGCGTCGTGGGCCGCCTGAATCGCGACCTGCTCGGCCTGGTCGACGTCGGCGGTCAGGGCCACGGGCACCTCGATCCGAGCGACGGCGTACTCCTGACTCATGTTGCCGACGCGCGCGATCTCGCCGTTACGGACGTACCAGAGCGTGCCGTCGATGTCGCGGACCGTGGTGATACGCAGCCCGACACTCTCCACCTCACCGGTCGCTTCGCCGAGATCGACGGTGTCACCGACGCCGTACTGGTCCTCGAGGAGCATGAACACCCCGGTCACGAAGTCCCGGACCAGATTCTGTGCACCGAAACCGATCGCGAGGCCGACCACGCCGGCCGACGCGATGAACGGCGCGATGTTCACTCCGAGAACATTGAGGATGGCCAGGACCACCCAGACCAGCAGCACGATCGACACCGTCGACTTCAGCACCGACCCGATCGTCTGGGCGCGCTGCTGGCGTCGCGCGACGACCTGCTCATTGCTGGCCGAGGAGGGCACCCGGTCGCGCAGGTAGCGGACCAGCGGCGGAGTCTTGGCCCGCTCGCCGTCACCGGCGGCGGCGCGGTCCTTGCGGGACCTGGCGGTGGTCGCGCGGTCGATCATGCGGTGCACGAGGAAGCGGATGACCAGGGCGACGACGAGGTAGGCGACGATCCTGATCGGCACCTCGATGAGCCAGTGCCTACTGGTGTCCGTCCATTCGAAAGCCAAAAGGGAGACATCCATGTGTTCCCACCATAGGTGACAGCAACAGAAGCACGAACCGGGAGGGGTTCGCCGGCGGCCGTGGCACGATCATGGCGTGACTGTCGTTCTGGCGCTGCGGTGCGCAAACGGGGTAGTGCTGGCGTCGGACTCACAAATCACCGATCCCGGCCGCGGTATGACCTATCCGGCGCAGAAACTGCACGCGCTGGGCACCCACGCCGCGTGGGGCGGCAGCGGGTCCCGCGCGGTGCTCTACGACGTCGAGCAGGTGCTGGCCGACGAGGCAGACTCGGTGCTGGAGGCCAAGAACGTCGGCCATGCGCTGCAGGCCCGGGTGCTGCCGATCTTCAAACACCACTATGCGAGCTTCATCACAGACGTGCCGGGGCAGAAGGCGGGCGGCACCCCGGCGACGTATGTGCTCGCCGCCGGATATGTCGGTGAGACACCGTTCATCATCGACGTGGATCCCAACGGGCTGATCGGGCATCACGAGGAGACCGGATTCCAGTCGATCGGCAGCGGCGCGGCGATGGCCCAGCAGGCTCATGCCCTGCTGACGTCTTTTCAGATGTCCGAACGCGATGTGAACTACGGGGTGGTCGCCGCACTGCGGGTGCTCGATGCGCTCGACGCGTCTTCATCGAGCGTCGGCGGGCCGATGGACGTCTGCCGCATGACTCCCGACGGTGCGCACCACCTGACCCCCGATGAGGTCAATGAGGTTCGCCGGCACGTGGATCGGTGGATCGAGCTCGAACAACGGGCGCTCGACCGGCTTTTCGATCAGTTCGACTGATTCGCGTCGGCCGCCGCGGTCTCGATGGTGATCAGTTCACCGAGCCCACTGATGGCGAACACGGTTCTCAGTAGCGGGTGGACGATGAGGGTGTCGATCTGCTCGGCGTGGGCGGACAACACGCTGATCGCGGCGCTGTCGGCATATTCGACCGCACCGAGGTCGGCGACCAGTGGTGCCCCGGAATCGTCGGCCTCGGCGGTCGCGGTGGCCAACGTCCGCTTCAGGGCGTCGACGTTGCTGAGGTCGATCTCGCCGGACGCGACCACAGCGACGGCGCCGTCGGGCCGTCGGATGATCTCGAGGGTGAGCTCGGTGGGCATCGGTCAGATCCTTGCGTAGAGCCGAACGGTGGTTCCGGCCGGGTCGTGGTCAATTGCGATGTCTTGCATAAGGTTTCGCATCAGCGCGATCCCCCTGCCGCGATGAGCGTCGCGAACGGGCTGCGGGAGTTTCCACGAGCCTGTGTCGGCGATGGTCAACTGCACCCGGTCCACCAGCGCGGTGGCGTGCAGGCTGATCGTGCCGCCCGGACTGTGCCGGTGGCCGTGCTCGATGGCGTTGGCGACCGCTTCCCCTGCGGCGACCAACACCTCCATTACGCGGCCCGGCTCGACGCGGGCGCGGGTCAACCAGCTGCGCAGCGCGGTTCGGGTCGGCGCGAGGTGGCTGGCATCGGCGGGAAAGCTCAGCTGTAGCGGCGCAGGATGGCGGTACAGCAACAACGCGACGTCGTCCTGATAGCCGGTGTCGGGCGCCATGCGCGTCATGATGTGGTCGGCCAGTTCCTCCAGCGAGGCCGTGCGCTGCTCTTCGAGCAGACCCGCGGCCCGGGAGATGCCCTCTTCCAGAAGCACGCGCCGCCGCTCGACCAGTCCGTCGGTGTAGAGCAGCAGGGTGGCGCCCGCCGGTATCGTGATGCGCGCCTCGGGGCGTTGCCACCCGACCCTCAGCCCCAGCGCGATGGTATGCGCCTCTCCGAGGAGCTGCACCGCGCCGTCGGCGTGCACCAGGATCGGCGGCGGATGTCCGGCACTGGAGAAGACGAGTTCCCCGGTGGCCGGGTCGAGCACCACGCACACGGCCGTGGCGCACTGCGCGCCGGGAAGCCGTGCGGCGAAACGGTCCATGCCCGCCAATGCGGCTGCGGGACTGGGATTGTCGAACAGCAGGGCGCGGCAGGCGCTGCGCACCTGGCCCATGACGGTGGCCGCGGGCAGCCCGTGGCCGACGCAGTCGCCGACGATCATCGCGATGCGTCCGTCATCCAGGTCGACGACGTCGTACCAGTCGCCACCGACCTGCAGGGGCCGGCTGGCCGCCTGGTAGCGCACCGCGAAGCCGTGCGGGAGGTCGGCCGGACCGAGGATCGCGTGTTGCAGCGCCAGCGCCGTCTCGCGCTGCTGATCCACCCGGTGCAGGCGTTGCAGCCCCTGGCTGAGGCGGCCCGCCAGCACGGTCAGCAGCGTCTGGTCCTCGAGTGTGAACGGCCGCTCCGCGGCCAGGTCCATCCAGACGACCAGCACACCTTCCGGGTGCTGGATCGCGATACCGGCCGTGCCGGGTTGTGACACGGTGGGCGTCAGCAGGTCACCGTCACGTAAAGCGTGAAGCGCATGATGGGTCGCCGCCGGCAGGTCTGTCCACAGCACGGTCTCTCCCACCGACACCACCTCCGGTGCGGCATCCGGCGCGGGGGCGTGGCTCGGGAAGATGACCGCCAGCACGCGGCGCGCCCGCCAGAGTCTGCGCAGTTCCTCTGTGGCGGCGATCAAGGCGGAGTCGACCGAATCAGCTTGGGAGAGTTCCTGGTTCAGCGCATGCTCACGTCCGGCCGCCAGTGCCAACGCGATGGCCGCGTGGCGGGCGAAATCGCTGACCAGTTCC
This sequence comes from Mycobacterium sp. ZZG, assembly GCF_054786995.1. Taxonomy (NCBI): domain Bacteria; kingdom Bacillati; phylum Actinomycetota; class Actinomycetes; order Mycobacteriales; family Mycobacteriaceae; genus Mycobacterium; species Mycobacterium sp. ZZG. Next base: position 3,675 of record NZ_JBTBFV010000072.1, on the reverse strand, counting down.
AGATAGTCGTTGTCGAACGCCGGCTGGTGGGGTCGGCGTGCGACTGCGATCACCCCGAGCACCGCGTCGTCGGCGATCAACGGCATCACGATCGCCGAGCGGTTGCCCACGTCGGTGAACCCCTCGATCGGGTACTGGAACGAGTCGGTGATCAGCGGAAGACCGCGCCGCGCGACACCACCTGTGGTCGAACCTTCCATCGGGACCTGACGGCCGATCACCTCGGAGGCGTAGCGACCCGCCGTCGCCGCGACGATCAGGGTGGCGACCTCGTCGGCGGGCAGGTCGGGCTCCCCCGGCACGAGCAGGATCGCCTGCTCGGCGTCGGCCAGTTCCAGGGCCAGGTTCACGATGAGTTGCAGCGGTCCGGTCTGCGGGTCACCGGACAGCAGTGCGGTGGTGATCTCGCGACTGGCCTTGGTCCATTTCGCCGACTCCCGTTCGCGTTCGAAGAGTCTGGCGTTGTCGATGGCGGCCGCTGCCGCGGTGGCCAACGCGCGGACCGCGCCTTCCTGCGAATCGGTGAACGTACGGCCGGGCCGGTCGTCGACCAGATAGAGCGCGCCGAAGTCGGCTCCGCGCACCGTGATCGGCATGCCGAGCACGGCGTGCATCGGGAGATCCCGAGATTCCGGGTCCTGGTGCCCGCCGAAATCGTCGACGCGGATCCCCTCACCGACGGTCATTTCGGCCAGCCGGTGCGCGGCGGTCTCCTCCATCCCCTCACAGACAAAGCGCGCCAGGCTGCCGTCGGCGGCGCGAATCCCCAGGGCTCCGTACCGGGCGTCGCAGAGCTCCATGGCCCCGTGGACGATCCGGTGCAGGGTCACATCCAGGTCCAGATCGGCACCGATCGCGACGATGACCCGCACCAGACGCTCCATCTGATCGCGGGCAGCGACGAGTTCGTCGAGATCCGGGACACCGGTTCGCTGCATGGACTCAACCTAGACCTTTATCGCAGTTCTCCGTCACGACACCTTGCCCACGTGTTCCCGTACCGGCGTCGCGGTACCGGCAAACGGACTGGGGGTCTCTGCGGGGGCGTAAACCTGTTCGCTTTCTGGATCACATCGATCGTTTTCTGCATTGGCACCTGCTCGCCGCCGGCCCGCTCCAGGAACGGCCGCAACCTCCCTGACGATCGGGCCGGCTGACGATCGGCAGGCTACGATGGCTGGCCGTGGGGAAATTCACGGTAATGGTCATCGGGTTTGCTGCTGCGTTCACGCTGATGCCTGCAGCGAACGCCGATCTCGTTTCGGCGCCGCTGCAGCAGGGATCGGAGTGCGACCCCAACTATTCGGGAGCCTGCGTCCCGATCGCGAGCGACGTCGACTGCGCCGGCGGCAGCGGCAACGGCCCCGCCTACGTCTCCGGCCCGGTGACCGTCACCGGTAGCGACATCTACGGGCTGGACCGGGACGGCAACGGAACCGGGTGCGAATAGCGTCCGCTGCGGTTCCGCCCGGCGGCAGCGGGGTACCTCAGCCTCCGAGGAGGCGCCATGAACATTCACTCGATACTGCGTTCCGCAGAATCGGTCAGCGCGGTCGACCGCCCCGCTGACCGCGCTGCCGACACGGTCGAACGACTACTGGGCAATAGACCACTCGCCTCGGCGTTGCGCGGGTCCTGGCTCGGACACCCTGTTCATCCCTTGATGATCTTTCTTCCCCTCGGTTCCTGGACGACCGCGTTGCTGTTCGACGTGGCTTTCAAGGACCACACGACCGCGCGCCGACTGTTGGGGATCGGACTAGTGGCCGCTCCACCCACCGCACTGGCGGGTTGGGCGGATTTTCCGTTGCTCAATCGCGAACAGCGCCGGGTCGGACTCCTGCACGCGGCGACCAACGGCGCCGCCATCGTGCTGTTCGCGCTGGCGTACCGGGCGCACCGCAAAGAGCGTCACCGCCGCGCCACGGCCCTGACGATGATCGCACTGGCCGTCGTCAGCGTCGGCGGCGCGCTCGGCGGGCACTTGTCGTACGCGCAGGGCGCCGGCGTGCACCGCTTCCAGGCGCCGCATCACGGCACCGATCTTCTCTCCTACGCGCGCGGACGCGCGGCCTGACGGTCGCAAGCGGTTGAAGGCCGGACGCAGAGCCGCCCCGCCGGCGCGGCGGGGCGGCTCCTTCCGGCGATCAAAGTCGGATGAACACGCTCTGCTCGCCGTCCCAGACCCCCCAGGCGCTGAGGTCGGAATTCCACACGATCGCCAGGCCGTCGGCCCAGTCGGGCAACTCAGGCGGCGGCGGGGTGCCTACCGGCGGCAGCACCGGGTTCACGACCCAAGCGGGGATCTCCGGAAGAAAAATCCGGTCCTGTGGCATCGGGCCACCATGTCCCGGAGGCGGCAGGAAGCCCAGGCCCGGAGGCAACGGGTTGCCCGGCCCGCCGAAGTTGACCCCCGGCCCGGTGAAGTCCGGTACGGGATTCGGGTTGCCGTGACCCGGACCTTTGTTGTGGCCCGGACCGTTGCCGGAGTGTCCCGGGTTCGGATTCGGCGGGTCGGCCAGTGCAATCCCGGCTCCGAGGCCGAGACCACCCAACCCGAGCATGCCCGCGGTCGCGGCACCTGCGGTGATCTTCTTCATGTCCATCGGTGACCTCCTTGGTCTCTGCGAGACTGCGCACCCCGGGGGCGCTGCAGCGCTCGTACGTGCGATGTGCACTCCGGACGTTGCCATCGAGATCGAAAGCAGCGATCCGGCCCCCGTCGCAGAGAACTATGGCCGTCGATCTTGGGTCCTAAACACGTTCGGGCCAACGGGTTTCGTTTCAGCTGCTTGACGGATCGCTATGGATACCTCCGCGGATGTGAATTTGCTGGCATTCGTCAGATTCGTGTAACGCTCAGCGGTCGGGAATCGATACGGCTTCTACCGCCGGTCGAGGGACCTGAAGACGGCAGGGCGATGTCTCGTTCCCGATTGACGTGAGCGATGAGGACACTGGGACTGCTGGGGCTTGAGTGGGGCGGGCGGGGCTCGAACCCGCGACCAATGGATTCGTTTTTGGCCGTTCTTAGAGTACGCATTCAAATCCGGGAATTTCCCAGCGGCACATAGGCTTTCCGGCTCCTACGAACCTGGGCGTAACCGAGCGATTCTGGCCGATTCGGGGCGATTCTCGATCATTGTCGGTGAATATTCGATGGCGAAATGTGTCTGGACATAACCCGCAAATCAGAACCAAATCGCTAGGTTCCGGCATTCAGTGCGCTGGCCGGGTCCGGGGCTCGGATGGTCACGACGCCACAGCCTTGCAGCTGAGCGATCAAGGCGTCGAGGTGGCCTGGTGCGATCTGACTCGCCTCGGCATCGAGGGTGGACCGGTCAGACACATCCGCAGAGACTGTTCGATAGCAACGCGTCATCGCATGGGTAATCGGCGGCAGCGCCGCCTGGCTATGCGGCGTCTACATGAAGTTGTTATGCCCCATACCGGGTGGCCAGGCCGGTGTTGTGTGGGCCAAGCAGTGATGACCCGGTGACGCCAGGTAAACCCAGCCGGGTCAAGTCCATGGGCGTGGTGTACGACGCCTGTCGTGTGATTCTTCGAGTTAATGGTTCAGGCGGTCAGTGCCGCGGGGGTGGCCTCCTGTTCGGTCGGGGTGTCGTTGACGGCGCGTGATTTGCTGAGGACGTCGAGGCCGAGGTAGCGCCGGGA
>NZ_JBTBFV010000071.1:0-25298 GCF_054786995.1 Mycobacterium sp. ZZG | reverse complement strand
CGACCTTGCCGTGCTCGGCGGTGATGATCTCGGCCAGTTCACCCTTGCGCTCGTTGAGCAGCTCCCGGAAGGCGAACAGCACCTGGGTGCGTTTGGCCAGCGAGGTGTCCCGCCAGGCCGGGAACGCGGCAGCGGCCGCATCGATCACCAGCTGGGCGTCGGCGACGCTGGCCAGCGCGACCTGACCGGTCACCACACCGGTGGCCGGATTGGTCACCGGCGCCGTCGCGGAGGACTCGCCGGCAAACACCTTGTTATCAACCCAATGCCCAATGGTCGTCGTCATGGTGTCCAGTGTGGGGCTCCGGAGGCTCTTCGCACCCTTACACGTCGTATCTATATCCGCGGGATCGCTTACACTGCGTAAATGGCCGTGACGGTGGGCGAAGTCGTCGAGCTGCCCGTGGTCCAGCGGGGATCTCCCGAGATCCTCAGCCGGTGCCGATGGTCCGAGCCGGTCCGTTGGCTGCACGTCGGCGGCGTGGCCGACCTGTCCTCGCTGCTGCAGGGCGGTGAGCTGGTGCTGACCACCGGCGCCGGTCTGGGCCGCACACCAACACGCTACCTTCAGGGATTGGCCGACGCCGGCGCGTTGGGAGTCGTCGTCGAACTCGGTGCCCGCATGCCGGCGCTTCCCGCATCCTTGACGGCACTGGCCGGGAAGCTCGACCTCGCATTGGTCGTACTGCACCGGCAGATCAGGTTCGTCGACGTGACCGAGGTCGTACACCGGCGCATCGTCGCCGAACAGTACGACGAGGTCGCGTTCGACCGGCGAGTCCATGAAGTGTTCACCGAGCTGAGTATGAAGCGGGCCTCGGTGGCGGGCATCGTCGATGCGGCGGCCCGGATCCTCGACCTGCCGGTCGTCCTGGAGGATCTTGCCCACCAGGCCATCGCAGTGTCCGCCAGCGGCGCGAAAACCGCGGCCCTGCTTGATGACTGGGAGAGCCGGTCGCGCCGCAGCCCAACGGCCGGCGGAGGTCCCGAGCAGTGGGTGCTCACCGCGGTCGGACCGCGCGGCGAAGAATGGGGTCGGCTGATCGTACCCATGACACCGGCCGACCGGGCCCGGGCGACGATGGTGCTCGAACGGGCCTCGGCGGCGCTGGCGCTCAACCGCATGATCGAGCGGAACAACACCGGTCTTCGCCAGCAGGCGCAGAGCGGACTGATCGACGACGTGCTGGGCGGCCGGGTGGCCGACGAGCGGGAGGCCGCGGCACGCGCGCACGCCCTCGGGCTGCGCAAGGCGGCGCGCTACCACCCGGTGGTGGTCCGTGTCGAACGCACCGGCACGTCCACCGATCCGCTTGCTGCGCAACGACGCAACATCTCGCTGCTCGACGCCGTCGCCCACACCGTCAACGTCGCCGGCCACACCGGTGTCTTCGCCGGCCGCCGCGACGGGGAGATCGCGGCACTGCTCACCGTCAACACCGCGCGCGGCGGCCCGGACAAGGCGCTCGCCGAGCTCGGCGCGCGGCTGCACAAGGAGCTGCGCCGGGTCGACGGCATCGCTCGCTCGGTGTGCGCGGTGGGTACACCGGAAGTCGACGTCACCGACGCCATCCGCGGTCTGGCCGAGGCCGCCCACGTCGCTGAGGTCGCGCTGGCGATGCGAGACAGCGCGCGGCCGTACTTCCGCGCCTCCGACGTCCGGTTGCGCGGCCTGATGGCCTTGCTGCGCGACGATCCACGCGTGCAGCGGTTCGCCGAGACCGAACTCAAACCCCTGCTCGACCGCGGGGCGGCCGCGGACGTCGAGGTGCTCCGCGAATACCTCGGCCTCGCGGGCAACAAAGCAGCACTGGCCCAGCGGCTGCACATCAGCAGACCGGCCCTCTACAAGCGGTTGGCGACCATCGAACAGACCCTGGGTGTCGACCTCGACGATGCCGAATCGATGACCTCGCTGTCGGTGGCGCTGATGGTGCTCGACGCGCGGCAACGCATCGAGCCCGCCAGCCTCAATGAGGTCACCTGATCATTCCGCCGGCGACAACGAGCGCGAGGGCCGCCAGGCCAGGAACCCGACGATCAGGCCTGCGAACGGAACCGCGGCCAGGACGGCGCTCAACGTCGCACTGCCGCCGGTGACCAGCGTGAAGTTCGACAACACCAGCCACAGGCTGGCCAGCAGACCGGCCACCGCCAGCGCCGGAGCGATCCGCGTGGTCCAGACCCGGCCCGACACCCGGTCCCGGTGGCGCAGGAAGAAGACCAGCACGGCGATCGACGTGGTGAGCATCAGGGTGACCATCCCGACCGTCGCGACACCGGCCATCGACCCGAAAACCCCGACCAGCGGGTCGATTCCGAGGATCGCCAACACCGCGATGATGAGGGTGGCGGTGACGGTCTGCACCACCGACGAGAACGACGGCGACTCATGGTTGTCGTGCACCTTGGCCAGCCGGGCCGGCAGCAGGCCCTTGCCGGCCAGCACGAACTGGTAGCGGGCGATCACGTTGTGGAACGACAGCACACACGCGAACAGGCTGGTCAGCAACAGGACGTTGACGATGTCGCGGCCGACGGTGCCCAGCATGTCCCCGGTGGTGTCCAGCAGCATGTTGCCTTCTCCGTCGAGGGTGCGCTGCGCGACCGCGCCCACCTGATCCGGGCCGATCGCAACGACGAACGCCCACACCGTGATCGCGTAGAACGCGCCGATCAGGATTACCGCGGCATAGGTGGCGCGGGGAATGGTGCGCTCCGGGTCGCGAGCCTCGTCACGGAACACCGCGGTCGACTCGAAGCCGATGAACCCGGTGAGGGCGAACAGGATCGCGATGCCGATGGTTCCGCTGGTGAACACGGCGGGATCGAAGGAGGCCAGCGTGACGCCGGCCGGGCCGGGATTGGCGACCATCACCGCGTCGAGCACCACGACGATGCCGATCTCGAGGGCCAGCGCCACCCCAAGCACCTTGGCGCTGAGCTCGATGTGCCGGTAACCCAGCACGGCGACGATCGCCAGCACGGCGAACGAGTAGACGGGCCAAGGGATCACGGGTCCGCCGTAGTGGATCACCGTGTCGTTGATCGCCCAGCCGATGTAGCCGTAGATGCCGATCTGGATGGCGGTGTAGGCGATCAGTGCGACCACTGCGATGCCCTTGCCCATCCGTTCCCCCAAGCCCACGGTGACGTAGGAGAAGAACGCTCCGGCTTCGGGCACATACGGTGTCATCGTCACGAACCCCACGCTGAACACCAGCAGCACCAGCGCGGCGATCACGAACCCCATCGGCGCGCCCGCGCCGTTGCCGAGTCCCATCGCCAACGGCATGTTGCCGCCGATCACCGTCAGTGGCGCGGCCGCCGCGACGACCATGAACACGATGCCGACGGGTCCGAGGTGCCCGGTGAGGCGCCGCCCGTCGGTTCTGGTAGGTGTAGTGGTCACGAAATCTCCTGGGGTTGAGGGGTGTTGATACGCAGCGCCTGCCGCAGCATGTCGTGGTCCAGTGCGTGGGCGGTGAAGCCGTGATGGCCGGTCATCGTGGTGGCGGCGACCATCGCGTTGACGATGGCCTCCTCGGTGGCTTCGATGGTGAGATCGAACAGCCGGGTCATCAACTGGGGAGCGACCATCCGCAGTGTGACCTCGGGCCGGGAGGCGGCCGGATCTTCGTCCCACGCGTAGGGCGGGATCCCGCGGTTGCCGGTGGCGAACGCCAGCATCAGATCGCCGCTGTACTGCTCCCCGGTGCCGCCGAGACGACTCACCGCCAGCGCTGCGCGCTGGGCCAGCCGGGTGCACTGGTGGGGGAGCAGGGGTGCGTCGGTGGCGACGATGACGATGATGGAGCCCGATCCGGGCTCGTACCGGGCCGGCAGGTCCGGCAGCGGGACCTCGGACGGGCCGATCAGTTCGCCGACGGGGACGCCGTTGATCCGGAGTCGTTCGCGGCGGCCGTGATTGGCCTGCACGAGCACGCCCACCGTGTACGAGCCGGCGGCGGTGTCGGTGACGCGCGACGAGGTGCCGATGCCGCCCTTGAACCCGTGGCAGATCATCCCGGTGCCGCCGCCGACGTTGCCCTCCGCAGGCGCGGAGGAGGAGGCGGCGTGGAGGGCGGAGCGCACGTGCTCGGGCCGGACGTGAAACCCGTTGATGTCGTTGAGCAGACCGTCGTAGGTCTCGCCGACCACCGGCAGTGACCAGTAGAGGCCCTCGCCGCGGGCGCGCACCTGGGCGGCCACCAGTTCGTCGCGGACCACGCCGACACTGTGGGTGTTGGTGAGCCCGATGGCGGAGGTGAGCTCGCCGGATTCGCGGATCCATTCCAGCCCGGTCAGCTCGCCGCTGCCGTTGAGCCGGTGCGACCCGGCGAACACCGGCTCGGTCCAGATGTCGTCGTGAGGAACCACGACAGTCACCCCGGTGTGCACGGCCGGGGGCCCGTCGGCATCAAGGGTGGTGTGTCCGACCCGCACGCCTGCGACGTCGGTGATGGCGTTGGCCGGGCCGGTGGGATGTTCCCCGATGACGACGCCGAGGTCTCTGGCACGCACTGATCACGCTCGTTCCGGTAAGTTATTTTCTTAATTGGAAAAGAACTATGCGCCCGTGTGATCCCGGACGCAAGAGGAACGGCAGAATAGGTTCGACTGACATCCGGCAGCGGGGGAGGTGACCACGGCATGGCGCGGCCGAATCGGCAGGTGGAACGGCGGGGCGACATCATGGATGCGGCGATCGCGCTCATCGAGCGCCACGATCTGGCCACCCTCAAGCTCGCCGATGTGGCAGCCGAACTGGGGCTGACCACCAACGCGGTGCGGTACTACTTCAAGGACATGCCGGCGCTGCTGGCGGAGTTGGCGCTGCGCTCGGATGTCCGCTTCTACGATGAACGGCTGCGACTGGCCGCCGAGGCCGGAGATCCTCCCGCGCAGCTGGCGGTGACCATCGCGGCGGGTCTGCCCACCGGCCCCGAGGACGCCGAGTGGCGGGCTATCTGGCGCGCCGTGCTGGCGGCGGGCTTCGAGCTCGATCGGTGTGCCGACGTGCAGGGCATCTACCACCGTCAGGTCGGCCTCTACCGGGACCTGTTGAACGCCGGTGCCGAAGCCGGGGCGTTCACGTTGACCGGTGGGGCCGAGGACATCGCGATGTCGTTGATGGCGATGGAGGACTATTTCGGGTACCGCATTGTCGCGCGCGATCCCCAGTTCGACCGGGCGACCGCGCTGCGGCTCATGCGCCAGTACGCCGAAATGGCCACCGGAGCAATGCTTCCCGAGACGGTGTGACTCGATCACGGGGCCGATGATCGGCCCATGAAGTGCTTGATCGTCTCGTGAGCGCCGAGCACGACGGCCGCCCGGTCGGGCGCACTGCTACGCGCCGCTTGTTCGGCGTTGCCCCCGCAATGAACACCGGTGTGGCTGCTCCGGTCGATCACCGTGTTCCAGCGAGCGAGACCCGCCGCGACCTCTCCGGTCCGTCACGGCTATAACGGAACGATGCGGATCGGACTGTCGACGCCCGTCGTGGTGCAGACACCCGCGGCGGCCAGTCCCTGGGAACGGGGCGCCGACATCGAGGACGTCGCACGCATCGCCGAAACCGCCGACCGGCTGGGGTTCGACTACCTGACCTGTTCGGAGCACGTCGCCGTTCCCATCGGCGACGCCGCGGTCCGCGGCGCGGTGTACTGGGACCCGCTGGCCACCTTCGGCTTTCTGGCGGCCCGGACCACTCGCATCCGGCTGGCCACCTCCGTCCTCGTCCTCGGCTATCACCACCCGCTGGAGATCGCGAAACGCTATGGCACCCTGGATCGGGTCAGCGGCGGACGGCTCGTCCTCGGCGTCGGCGTCGGATCGCTGCGCGCGGAATTCGACATGCTCGGCGCGACATGGGAGGACCGCGGCGCCAGGGCCGACGACGCCATCCGCGCACTGCGCTCGTCACTGTCGGTGCGCGAACCCTCCTATCGCGGCGAGTTCTACCGCTACGAGGCGATGGTCGTCGAGCCGAGCGCCGTGCAACCCCGGGTGCCGATCTGGGTGGGCGGCCGCAGCCGGCGTTCGCTGCGTCGCGCGGTGACACTCGCCGACGGGTGGATGCCGTTCGGGCTGAGATCAGCTGAGATTGCCGAAATGCTTGCTGCGCAGAATATTCCGGACGGATTCGACGTGGTCCTGCCTGTCGGTCCGCTCGATCCGGGGGCACGCGCCGAATGCCTGAAGCGGCTCAGAACCCTGCGCGACGTCGGAGCCACCGCGGTCACGTGCTCGGTGACCGCGTCCTGCGCCGACCACTACTGTGAGCAGCTCGCATCGTTACGCGAGCTTGTCGAAGAACTCTGAAACCACGAAGGGGAAGCAAGAATGTCGGCTGACCTTGCAGCCCTGGAAGTTCGCCCGCAGCAGCTGGACGGCCGGGGTCACCGGGCGCACGGTCTAGCCCCGGGCCTCGTCGAGATGACCATGCTCGCCCCGAGCGCCGTGTTCAGATAGCCGGCACCGGCTCGAAACTGGCGCTCAGTTCCCGCCACGTGCTCAGGACGGCTTCGAGTTGTTCGGCGGAGTGGCGGCCGAGACCGCACTCGGTGGACCAGCCGAATTCCGGTAGGAAGTCGGCCGCGATCGCGGCGCGACGGCGTGCGCCCTCGGCGCCGTCCTCGGCGTGGACCAGACCGAGGTAGAACTCCGTGTCAGGTTCGACGGCGAGGTCGGCCAGCGGCCGCCAGTGTGCCCGTCTGGTCCAGGAAGTGACCGTGGCGGCCTGAATCGCGTTGATGCGCCGGGTGATGTGGCGGGAGAGCCCGTTGGCCAGAGCGACGAGGGCCGACGCGTCGCGGGGCAGGATGTGCCGGCCACCGCGCGCCGCCGCGGCGTCGTTCGGCGGCTCCCCCATGAACGGGGACGCGCCGAACTTGGAGTCTCCGTAGCAGAGGTGAAATGTCAGGTCGACCTCCTCGGCCACCCAGTGCGCGAGTCGGGCGGTGGCTTCGAAGATGGCTTCATTGTCGCCGTAGGGATTCGGGAACCAGCCCTCGACGGTCGCCAGCTCGGTCGGCAGGTCCCACTGAATGGCGAGGTCGGTGTGGGGGATCGCGTCCTGGATCGCGTCGACGCTGCGACGCAGTGCGTGCTCGTAGGCGAGCGCCACCTCGACCCGGGAGTCGAACTCCACGAAACGAGTTCACCGCGTTCAGGGGTGTGGCGATCGAGACGAGAAAGCGTGAGTCGGCGGCGAGGACACCGGCGTCGCGCACGGCTCGGAACTCGCGGTAGGACGCGATCGCCGACGAGTGGTAGTCGATGTCGCCGAATACCACGGTGGTCGCGGGCCGCACGCGCGCGCGCTCGCCGTCGGAGGCGAGTGTGTCGTTGGCGAGGAAGTGCGCCCCATGCACCAAAACCCAGTTGGCGCGGTCGCCGGGCTCGCCGTCGGGTACCCGGGTCACGCCGGGCTGGAGACGCTCGCCGACGAGCGCGAAGGCGGCCCCGGTGGTGGGGACGTTGATGCTGCCGGTGAGATAGAAGCTGGTCATCGAGGTTCCTTTGCGGGTGGCGGTGTCAGAGCAGCAGACCCAGGCGCGGCGGAAGCGTGCCGTCGAGCGTGTGCCGGCCGAGGTGGACGTACTTCCAGCGGGCCGGGTCGTGCAGACTGTGCACGCGCACGTTGCGCCAGTGCCGGTCCAGTGCGAAGCCGGTGTCCGTCGCCGAGGCACCGGCGAGTTCAAGGACGCCGCCGGCGATCTCGACGGCGAACTCCTGTGCCAGCGCCTTGGCGGCCGCGACCTGCAGAGAGGCCTTCGCTGCGGCGGCCCGGGTCAGTTCCGGCTCGGCCAGCGCGTCGTCGACCAGCGCGGAGCCGTGGGCGAGCAGTGCCTCCAGCGCGTACAGCCTGGCGGTCAGTTCACCGAAACGGCGCACCACGTGCGGCTCGTCGGCAGCCCTGTCGACGCCGGCTTCGAACCACGGCCGGCTGCGGGTGGCGACGAACTCCGCACCGTCTTCCAGGGCCGCCCTGGCGATTCCGACGTCGACCGCGGTGTGCAGCGCCTGGTCGAAGGCACCGAGCACCGACGGCGGCGCGGTGACCGGGTCGGGGTCGGGCCCCTCGTCGATGACGTACTCGGCGGCGACGTTGACGTTGTCCAGGATGACCTCACCGCTGGCGGTACCGCGCTGCCCGAACGCCGACCACCGGTCGAGGTTCAGCGTCACCCCGGGGTCGGTGGGCCGGACGAAGACGGTGGCGCCGTGACCGGTGTCGTCGATGCGCGCTGCCACGGCGATCCACTGGGCGCCCAGCGAGCCCGTCGCGTAGTACTTCACTCCGTTGAGGACCCAGCCGCCGCCGGCGTCTCGGCGCACGATGGTGTTGCGTTCCACGCTGGTCCGTGTCCCGCGTTCCACGGTGGCGTTGCCCAACTGGGCCCCGGCCAGCACCGCTGCGTAGATCTGGGGAGCGGGCGCGGTGTCGCCGAGACCGCGGATCGCCGCGCTGAGGACGTAGTGGGCCAACAGCAACTGCCCGACCGCGGAGTCTGCCCGCGACAGGATGCGCAGCACCTCGACCGCGGTCGACCGCGGCAGGTCAGGCCCGCCGAACGCCGCGGGAACGAGAATGCCCAGAAGTCCGGATTTCCCGACCCGGCGTAACGACTCGGTGGGCAGCGTCCCGTCGAGTTCGCGTTGCACCGCCCCGGCGGCGACCTCGGCAGCCACCTCGGTCGCCGCGCCGAGCGCCGCCTCGACGGACTGCAGAACCGGGACGGTGGTCTCGGCGGAGATGGTTTCGGTCACGGTCATGGAATGGGACTCCTCATCTGATGTCTGCGGAAAACGTACGGAGCGTGGATGTTCGGTGTCGATATGGTTCAAGCGACGCTGGAGGCGTGTACAGCAACGCTGTAGACCGCTTCGCCGGCCAGACGTGCGCCGGCGGCGGCGATGCTGCCGACCACTGTGGCGAGCATGCTCGCCGGCTGCGGTGCCGATGCGGTGGCAACGCAGATCCGGCGCACGGGCCGATGACCGGTCAGCCTTCGCACGGCGACGTCGTCGCGGACCCGGGCGGCAGCGAGCGACGGCACCAGGGATACGCCCAGCCCTGCCGCCACGAAACCCTGCACCGTGGCGTAGTCCTCGGCGCGGAACGCTACCGACGGATCGAAACCGGCACGGCGGCAGGCATTTCGGAACACCCGCGTGTCCGGGCAGGCGCCTGTCTGTGAGCTGAGGACCCAGCTCTCGGCGGCGAGCGCGGTCATCGGCACCTCCGCGCGCCCGGCCATGGGGTGGGCGCGCGGAAGTACGGCGTAGAACTCGTCGTCATAGACGCCGACGGTATTGACCCCGGGGAACTCCGGACGGTCGCCGGGGACCTCGGTGATCATCGCGGCATCCGCGCCGCCGGTCCGTAGCAGTTCGACGCCGTCCTCGGGGTCGACAGCGACCAACTCGACCTCCACCCCGGGAAGCAGGGCGCGGACGCGTGCGATCGCCGGCGGCAGGATGGCGGCCGCCGCGCTGGAGAACGACGCGATACGCACGAGGCTGCGCCGCGGCGATGCCAGATCCGCCAGGTCCCGTTCGGCGGCGTTGATCGCGCCGAGGATGGCCGGGACGTGTTCGAGCAGGCAGGCTCCCGCCTCGGTGAGCCGTGCGCCCGACGGTCCACGGTGCACCAGCCTGCAGCCGAGGTCGCGTTCGAGCGCGGTGACCTGTTGGGATACCGCGGAAGTGGTGTAGCTCAACGACACCGCGGCCGCACTCAGCGAACCGGCGCGGGCGATCTCCTGCAGGACGATCAAGCGGCGCACATCGAACATCCCGGGAAGCCTAGGGCGGGGGCGCCGGACCCGGCAGAGTTGAAATCAGCGGGACCGCAAAGGGTCAGCCTGCAGGATCAGCACGCGCGGAGCTGATCCCGTGATGGAGCTCGGCCACGTCGGGATGCGCGCGGGTGCGCGACTTCCATGCGTTCTCGCCGTAGGTGTTGAAGATCGGATTGTCGGGGTCGGCCTCCACGCCACGCGACAGCGCGGCCAACTCCGCCGGCAGGGTGATGATCGGGACGAGCGCGTCGAGCGCCGGATTGAGGAAGTAGGGGATCGAGACGCGGTCGGTGCCCGGCGGCGGGGACAGCACCCGATGCTGGGTGGCGCGTAGGTAGCCGCCCGTGGCGACCTCCAGCAATTCACCGATGTTGACGATGAACGCCCCCGGCAGCGGCGGCACGTCCAGCCACTCGCCGCGTCGGAGCTCCACCTGCAACCCCGCAGACCCGGGTTCGACCAGCAGCAGGGTCAGGACCCCGGAGTCCTTGTGCGCCCCGACACCCTGCGGCGTCTCCTCGGTGCCGGGGTAGCGCACAACCTTGATCAACGTCGCGGGCCGGTCGGCGAAGGCGTCGTCGAACAAATCTTCGGCAGCGCCCAGGGACACCGCCCAATGCCTGAGCAGGCGCAGGCCGACGCCCGACAGCGCACTGTCCCACCGTTCGAACGCGGACCGGAAGCCGGCAGGCCGCTGCGGCCACAGATTGGGCCCCTGCAGCCTCCAATAGCCCTGTGCGCCAGGAATGATCGGTCGTTCGGGACCGATGTCGATCTGCTCCCGCCAGTCGACCCGGCCGTTGGTCAGTTCGCCGCCCAGCCGTGAGTAGCCGCGGAACTGGGGGCTCTTCAGTTGGCTGATGCGGTTCTTCTCCTCCAGCGGCAGCCCGAAGAACTGCCTGGCCAACCCCAGGATCTCAGTGACCTGACGCTGCGGCACCCCGTGTCCGGTCAGATAGAAGAAGCCGGATGAGTGCGCTGCTTCCCGAAGCGCGACGCGGAACGCGTCCGGGTCGGAATCGGCGGTGGTCAGATCGAGCACGGGCAGCATGTTTGTCGACACTGCCGCATCCGGCGGCCACGGCCAACCCGTGTCAACGAGTTCTTCACACGTCTGAAGCAGCGTCTGGATCGGGAACCGCAGCGCGGGCGGCGGTCGCGTCCCGGTCAGCGGCCGCAGGTACCGGATCTCCCGGTGATCAGAGCCGCACCAGCGCGAACGGATAGGTGAACGTCCCGCCCGGCGCGCCGTTGCAGCCCGTCGCGAACGACGACGTCATCGTCCCCTGCAAGGTGGCCGCGTCCCACTCGTAGACATCGCGGGTCGGGATGACCGGACCGTAATACACGCTGCCGCAGCGAAGCCCGTCGGGAACGTCGACGGTGAGGGAGTACCTGCCGTCTGCCAGATGCGCGTCACCGCTGTACTCGAACGCCTTAGCGGTCGGCATCGGTATCGCCTTGATGTGAGCGCAGCCCGCGGCATCGGGGATGCAGTAGGTCACCGCCCAGGTCCAGGTGTGAAAGTCATACCGTCCCTGGATGTTCAGTGAATAGTTGGCGAAAAACGGTGCGGCCTGGGCCGGTGCGGGCGACATGACTGTTCCCGCCGCCAGCAGGACCGTCCCGGTGACTGTGCGCATCTGCATGAGTGAGCTCCGTGAGAGTGGATGGGGCGAGTCGCGACGACTACATGTGGGAGCCGCCGTCGATTCGGACCTCGGTGCCGGTGATGAAGTACGCGTCCTTACTGCCCAGCATCGCCACCACCCCGGCGACGGCATCCGGGGCGGCGAAGATCGCGCCGCCGTCCAGGGGCAGCATCGGCGCGACCTTGCCGAACAGCGTGTAGTCGGCGTCCTCCGGGAGACCGGGTCCGATGCTCTGGCGGGAGGCGCCGGTGCCGTCGGTCATCCCGGACGAGATCGAGCCCGGTTGAACGCAATTGAACCGGATGCCGGCTTTGGCGAATTCCGACGCCCACGCGTGGGTCATCGCCAGCACCCCGCCCTTGGACGCGGCGTAGGCGGCCATATAGGGATGGGCGAACTGTGCCGAGGTGGAACTGAAGTTCACCACCGCAGGACTGTTGCCCTCGTGCAGCGCCGCGATCGCCTCTCGGGTCACCAGGAACGTCCCGACCAGGTTGATGCGCAGCACCTGCTCGAAATCGGCGAGCGTGGTGTCCGCCAGATGCGCCGACCGCAGGATGCCTGCGGCGTTGACCAGCGTGTCCAGCCCGCCCAAGGCGCTGACCGCGTCGGCCACCCCGGCCGACACCGAGGCCTCGTCACCGACGTCCATCCGCACCGTCGACAGGCTCTCGCCGGCGTCTCCGGCCTTCTGCTCGGTGTCGGCGAGCCCGTCGGCGCTGACGTCGGCGGCCACCACCTGTGCGCCTTCGGCGAGAACACGCAGCACGCAGGCTTGTCCGATGCCCGAACCGCCTCCGGTGATCAGCACCCGTCGGCCGGCGTAACGCATCAGGGGTGAAGACCCTGCCGAGGTAGTGGACAAAGCACAACTCCTGTCAGTTTTCGATCCGGTTGCTGTTGAGTGTGACACCGGCCGTCCACGTTCACGTGCGATCGCGGCCCCGCGTCCGGCCCTTCCCGGTGGATGGGACGCGGTGTGTCCCGTGCCACGCCCAGCTGTCAACGTGTGTCTCGCCGCAGCGGCGGCGGGTTTTCAGTCGGTATCGAAGAAGGGTTCGGCGGCACATGGCGAACAAGGCCGCGGACCGTTGGTCCATCGGGCTACCGGCGTTCGGTGGCGGATTCACCGGTCCGATGCAAGGCATCGGAGGGCTGCTGTCGATGTCCGCCGACGCGGTAAAATTCCTGTTCCGCAGGCCTTTTCAGACCGGTGAGTTTCTGCTCCAGTCCTGGTCCGTGGCGCGGGTGTCCCTGGCCCCGACACTGCTGGTCGCCATCCCGTTCACTGTCCTGGTCAGCTTCACCCTGAACATCCTGTTGCGCGAACTCGGCGCGGCCGACCTGTCCGGTGCCGGTGCCGCGTTCGGCGCCGTCACACAGGTCGGCCCCATGGTCACGGTGCTCATCGTCGCCGGAGCCGGGGCGACCGCGATGTGCGCCGACCTGGGGTCGCGCACCATCCGCGAGGAGATCGACGCGATGGAGGTGCTGGGGATCAACCCGGTGCAGCGGCTGGTGACCCCGCGGATGCTGGCCTCCGGCCTGGTCGCGCTGCTGCTCAACAGCCTGGTGGTGATCATCGGAATCGTCGGCGGCTACGTCTTCTCGATCTTCGTCCAGGGCGTGAACCCCGGTGCGTTCGCGGCGGGCATCACGCTGCTCACCGGGGTGCCCGAGGTCATCATCTCGTGTGTCAAGGCGGCGCTGTTCGGTCTGATCGCCGGGCTGGTGGCGTGCTACCGCGGTTTGAGCATCAGCAGTGGCGGCGCCAAAGCCGTGGGGAACGCGGTCAACGAAACCGTGGTCTACGCCTTCATGGCGCTGTTCGTCGTCAACGTCGTCGTTACGGCGATCGGCATCCAGATGACGTCGGGCTAGGGCAGCCGGTATGGCGGCGATACGCGCACTGCACCCGCGGCTGGCCCATCAGGTCGGTCGACCCCTCGACACTCTGGGCAGGATCGGGGACCACACGGCGTTCTACGGCCGGGCCCTGGCCGGCGTGCCGCACGCAGCGGTGCACTACCGCAGGGAGATCGTCCGTCTGATCGCCGAGATCAGCATGGGCGCAGGCACTCTGGCCATGATCGGGGGCACTGTCGTCATCGTCGGGTTCCTGACCCTGGCCGCCGGCGGCACCCTGGCGGTGCAGGGCTACAGCTCTCTGGGCGACATCGGCATCGAAGCCCTGACCGGCTTTCTGGCCGCGTTCATCAACGTGCGGATCTCCGCTCCGGTGGTGGCCGGCATCGGACTGGCCGCGACGTTCGGTGCGGGCGTCACCGCGCAGCTGGGCGCGATGCGCATCAACGAGGAGATCGACGCGCTGGAAACGATGGGAATCCGTCCCGTCGAGTATCTCGTCAGCACCCGCATCGTCGCCGGGATGATCGCGATCGCCCCGCTGTACTCGATCGCGGTGATCCTGTCGTTCGCAGCCAGCAAGCTCACCACCGTGGTGCTGTTCGGCCAGTCGGCGGGCCTGTACAACCACTACTTCACCACCTTTCTGAACCCGAAGGATCTGTTGTGGTCCTTCCTGCAGGCGATCCTGATGGCGATGGCGGTCCTGTTGGTGCACACCTACTTCGGCTACTTCGCCGGCGGCGGGCCCTCCGGGGTGGGGGTCGCGGTCGGCAACGCCGTCCGCACCTCGCTGATCGTCGTGATCTCGGTGACGCTGCTGGTGTCACTGTCGATCTACGGCGCCAACGGCAACTTCAACCTGTCGGGTTAGCGGGGATGTCAACGATGTCGGTGAATTCACGCTCCAGACGGCCGCTGCTCGGCCTGGCCACCGTGCTGGCTGTGGCCGCGGTGATCGCGGTCGCGGTGGGCCTGTTCCGCGGCAGCTTCACCAGCACGGTCCCCGTGACCGTGCTGTCGGAGCGGGCCGGCCTGGTGATGGGCACTGACGCCAAGGTGAAACTGCATGGGGCGCAGGTGGGTTCAGTGCAGTCCATCGAAGCGCTGCCTGACGGCCGGGCGGCGATCCACCTGGCGATGGACCCGTCGTACATCGACATCATCCCGTCCGATGTCCGGGTGGACATCGCCTCGTCGACGGTGTTCGGCTCCAAATACGTCGAACTGGTGCCGCCGGCCGATCCCTCGGTGCAGCCGCTGCGGGCCGGACAGGTCCTGGACGCCGAGCACGTCACCGTGGAGATCAACACGGTGTTCGAACAGTTGTCGTCGGTGCTGGCCAAGATCGAGCCTGCCGAACTGAATCAGACGCTCGGTGCACTGGCGACCGCGTTGAGCGGGCGCGGCGAACAGATCGGCCAGACGATGTCCGACTTCGAAGCGTTCCTGGCCAAGCTCGAACCGAGCCTGCCCGCCATGGAACATGAGCTCGCGGTGGCGCCCGTGGTCATCGGCACCTACGCCGACGTCGCGCAGGAACTGGCCGACACCGTCGATGCCGCGACCACCATCGGTGGAACCATCGTGGAGGAACAGGACAGCCTGGACACGCTGCTGGTCAGTGTGATCGGACTCTCCGACATCGGCCAGGACGTGGTAGGAGGCAACCGGGAAGCGATCAGCACCGTGATGGAACTGTTGGTCCCCACCACCGACCTGCTGAACGAATACCACCAGGCGCTCAACTGTGGTCTGGGCGGGGCGGTGCAGCTGGCCAAGGCGCCCGGCACGCCGGTACCCGGCGGCCTGCTGCTGCAGACCATCGTGTTGGGGCAGGAGCGCTACCGCTATCCGCAGAACCTGCCCAAGGTGGCCGCCAAGGGTGGTCCGCAGTGCACGGATCTGCCCAAGGTGGGCTTTCAGAAACGGCCACCGTTCGTGATCACCGACGTCAACGCCAACCCCGCGCAATACGGAAACCAGGGCATCGTGCTGAATTCCGACGGCCTCAAGCAGCTTCTGTTCGGTCCCATCGACGGGCCGCCCCGCAACGGCGGACAGATCGGACAACCAGGATGACGGACGTGGGCAGGGCCGCGACGAAATTCGCGGCGTTCGGAATGACCATGGTGCTCCTGACCGTCGGACTGTTCATGATCTTCGGCGAGTACCGGTCAGGATCGGCCAGCAAGTACTCGGCGGTCCTCATCGACTCCTCCAGCCTGGAACGCGGAGATTCGGTGCGGGCAGCCGGAATCCGCGTCGGCACGGTCAACGCCGTCACGTTGCAGGCCGACGGCACCGTCGTCGTCGATTTCGACGCCGACGACAACGTCAGGCTCACCGAAAGCACGAAGATCGCGGTGCGGTATCTGAACCTCGTCGGTGATCGCTACCTGGAGCTTCTCGACGAACCCGGCTCGGCGAAGATCCAGCCGCCGGGCTCCCGCATCGGCGTGGAGCGCACCGAGCCGGCACTGAATCTCGATCTGCTGCTCGGCGGCCTCAAACCGGTCATCCAGGGACTGAACCCCGACGACGTCAACACCCTGACCAGCTCCCTGATCCAGATCCTGCAGGGCCAGGGCGGCAACCTGGAATCGCTGTTCAGCAGGACGGCGTCGTTCACCAACGCGCTGGCCGACAATGGGCAGACAGTCGAACGGCTCATCGACACGCTCAACGACACCATCACCACCGTCGCCGCCGACGGCGAGAACTTCTCCGCGGCGATCGATCGGCTCGAACAGCTGGCCACCGGTCTGGCCCAGGACCGTGACCCGATCGGTGACGCAATCACCGCGCTGGACACCGGTACCGCGTCGCTGGCGGGGCTGCTGACCGAGGCCAGGCCACCGCTGGCCGGAACAGTCGACGAGTTGAACCGCCTCGCACCCTTGCTGTCGAATGAAACCGATGTGGCCCGACTGGATCTCGCATTGCAGAAAACCCCGCAGAACTACCGCAAGCTGGTGCGGCTCGGCTCCTACGGGAGCTGGCTGAACCTCTACATCTGCGGCGTCTCGATCCGGGTCACCGACCTGCAGGGGCGAACCGCGCACTTCCCGTGGGTCATCCAGAACACTGGAAGGTGCGGTGAGCCCTGATGCAGAAGTACCGCGGATCCTCCTTGGTCCGAGCCGGTTTCCTCGGCGCCGTTCTGATCGCCCTGGTGATCGTGGTCGGCCTGCAGCCCCAGCAATTGTGGGCGATGGCGACCTCGGTGCGCTACCAGGCGGTCTTCGCCGAGGCCGGCGGGCTGACGGCCGGAAATCAGGTGAAGGTGTCGGGAGTGACCGTGGGCTCCGTCTCCGATGTCGAACTCTCCCGCGGCACAGCCCTGGTCACCTTCTCGGTCGAGAGCGCGGTGCGCGTGGGCGGCGACACCACCGCCATCGTCGGTATCTCGACAGTGCTGGGCGAACGGGTGCTGGTGCTCAAACCGGCCGGCAGCGAGAGCCTCGGCTCGATGGGCATCATCCCGCTGACCCGAACCGGTTCGCCCTACTCGCTGACCGACGCGGTGGGGGAGTTCACCTCGAACACCGAGGCCACCGACACGGCCGCGATCAACCAGTCACTGGATACGTTGTCCGACACCATCGAGCGCATCGCCCCGCAGCTTTCACCCACCTTCGACGGGGTGTCCCGGCTGTCGCGATCGCTGAACAGCCGCAACGAATCGCTGTCCGCGCTGCTGGACGCCGCCGCCGACGTCACCGGGGTCCTCTCCGAACGCAGCGTGCAGGTCAACACGCTGCTGCTCAACGCCAACGATCTGCTCGCCGTCCTGCAGGAACGCCGGTACGCGATCGTCAACCTCCTGTCCAGCACCACCGCGGTCGCGCAACAACTATCCGGGATGGTCGCCGACAACGAGCAGGAACTGGCGCCGACATTGGAGAAGCTGAACACGGTCTCAGAGATGCTCGAGCGCAACCGGGACAACATCACGGCATCCCTGAAAGGCCTCGCCAAATACCAGGTCACCCAGGGCGAGGCTGTGAACAACGGCTTCTTCTACAACGGGTTCGCGTCGAATCTGTTGCCCGGACCGGCGATCCAGCCGTTCCTGGACTACGCACTGGGCTTCCGCCGCGGCGTGAACGCCGGGCAGCCGCCGGACAGCGCCGGGCCGCGAGCCGAGTTCCCTTGGCCCTACAACGGCATCCCCGGAGGGTCACGATGAGCGCACCAGGCAAGCAGAGCGCGTGGGTGCGGGCGGTGCTGCTGGCAGCACTGGCCGTGCTCGCTGTGGCGGGCGCCGGGGTGATCATCTACCAGCACTTCTTCAGCCCCTACACGGTGGTCGCGTACTTCCGTTCAGCCACAGCCATTTACGCGGGCGACGAGGTCAGGGTGGCCGGGGTGCGGGTGGGCACCATCGCATCCGTGGAGCCGCAGGGCACCCGCGCCAAGATGACGTTGGCCATCGACCGCGACGTGCCGATCCCCGCAGACGCCGAGGCCGTCATCGTGGCCCCTAACCTGGTGTCCGCCCGTTACATCCAGCTGACCCCGGCGTGGGGTGCGACACCGCAGACCAGCGGACCGACGCTGCCCGACGGCGCCGAGATCGGCCAGGACCGCACGGCGATCCCGGTGGAGTGGGACGAGATCAAGGAGCAACTGACCCGCCTGGCCACCGAACTCGGACCGCACAGCGGGGTCTCGGAGACCTCACTGGGCCGGTTCATCGACACCACCGCAGACGCCATGGCCGGCAACGGCGACAAATTACGCGAGACCATCGCCCAGCTCTCGGGGGTGGGGCGCATCCTGGGCGAGGGCAGCGGCGACATCGTCGAGGTCATCACGCACCTTCAGACGTTCGTCACCGCACTGCGCGACAGCAACGTTCAGATCGTGCAGTTCCAGGACCGCCTCGCCGACGTCAGCGGCGTGGTCGACGTCAGCCGTTCCGAACTGGACTCCGCGATCACCACACTGTCCGAAGCCGTCGGCGAGGTCCGGCGGTTCGTCGAGGGTTCGAGGAACCAGACCGCAGAACAGGTGCAGCGCCTCGCCGCGGTGACTCAAGTGCTGGCCGACGACAGCATGGTGCTCAAGAACATCCTGCACGCGGCCCCGAACGCGCTCGTCAACGGTTACAACATCTACAACCCCGACACCGGAGGACCCCGAGGCTCGTTCGCGATGAACAACTTCGCCAACCCGGTCACGATGATCTGCTCGGCGATCGCCGCCGTGGAGAACGTCACCGCCGAGGAGTCCGGCAAGGCGTGCGCGCAGTACCTCGGACCCGCGTTGCGGTTGATGAACTTCAACTACCTGCCGCTGCCGTTCAACGCATATCTCGGTCCCGCGCCGCAGAACGTGATCTACTCCGAACCCGGTCTGGCGCCCGGCGGCGGGGGGACCGCGCCCGCGCCGGCCGACGCGCCGCCCGCCGTGTCCGCCTACACCGGCGCCGGCGATGTTCCCCCGCCACCGGGGTGGACGGATCCGTCGCACCCGCCGGGTGCCTTCGCTCCGCACGGATTGCCCGCCAACCCGTCCCCGGCGCTGTACCCCGGCGCGCCCATCCCGCCCGGCGTACCCGGTCCGGCGTCCGCGCCGGCGGGCCCGACCAACATCGCCGACATGCTGCTGCCCGCGGAGGCCGCGCCACCGACAGAAGGGAACCCGTGATGGCACGTCGTTCCGGCCGGCAGGCGCGCCGATGGGCGGCGACGGCATGCTGCGTGGCCCTGGCCGCGACAGGATGCTCCTTTGACGGGCTGAACTCCCTCCCGCTGCCGGGCACCGTCGGCACCGGCCCGGACGCGGTCGTCTACCGCGTCACGCTCGCCAATGTCGGCACGCTGGAGTCCAATTCACCGGTCATGCTGAACGACGTCGTCGTCGGCGCGGTGCGCACGATGACGTTCAGCGACTGGCACGCCGAGGTCGACGTGTCGGTGAAGCCCGACGTGGTGGTGCCTGCCAACGCGGTCGCCACCGTCGGGCAGACCAGTCTGCTCGGATCGATGCACGTGGCTCTCGATCCTCCCGTCGGCGAGGCGCCGGCGGGCCGGCTGCGGCCGGGCGCTGACATCCCGCTGAACAGAACCTCCACGTATCCGTCGACCGAGCAGACGTTGTCGGCGCTGTCGGTGGTTGTCAACGGCGGTGGGCTGACCCAGATCGGTGACATCATCGGCAACTTCAGCGCCGCGCTCGACGGACGCCAGGAACAGATCCGTAACCTGCTCACCCGGATGAACGACGTGATCGGCATCCTGGACAACCAGCGCGACAGCATCAACGCCACGATCGCGGCGCTGCACCGGCTGGCCGACACGTTCGCCGGCCAGCGGGAGGTGCTGACCGCGGCGCTGAAACGGATCCCGGAAGCTCTCGACGTCCTCAACCGGCAACGACCCCGCATCGTGACCGCGATGCGCAAACTCGGCGACTTCAGCAGAACCGCAACACAGTTGATTGAAGACACCCAGGACGACATCGTGCGCAATCTGCGCAATCTCGAGCCGGCGGTACGGGCTCTCGCCGACGTCGGTCCCGATCTGGCGACGGCGCTGTCGTTCCTGCCGACCTACCCGTACACACAGGAGTTCATCGACCGGGGCATCCGGGGCGACTACATGAATCAGTTCATCGTGTTCGATTTCACGATCCC
Organism: Mycobacterium sp. ZZG; assembly: GCF_054786995.1. Taxonomy (NCBI): domain Bacteria; kingdom Bacillati; phylum Actinomycetota; class Actinomycetes; order Mycobacteriales; family Mycobacteriaceae; genus Mycobacterium; species Mycobacterium sp. ZZG. Next base: position 5,325 of record NZ_JBTBFV010000071.1, on the reverse strand, counting down.
CCGCTTGAAGAGCGGCATCTTCCTTGGTACCCGCTGGGGCGAGCCCGGCGCCTCCCTGGTGCCGGCACCCGGCGATCCGTGGTACTCGTCGTACACACTCGATCCGCTCCAGGCGCCGATCACCCCGGTGCCGGCGGAGGTGGCGACGATGCCACCACTGATCGATCCGCCGCCCCCGGCGGGCGGGCAACCTGCCGAAGGCGGCAACTGATGCTGACACGGTTCGTCCGCACCCAGTTGATCATCTTCTCCATCGCCTCCCTGGTGGGGCTGGGGGCGATGGTGTTCGTCTACCTACAGGCCCCGATGCTGCTCGGAATCGGCCGCATCGCGGTGACCCTGCACCTTCCGGCCACCGGTGGCCTGTACGAGTTCTCCAACGTGACCTACCGCGGAATCGAGGTCGGCAAGGTCACCGCCATCCGTCCGACCAGCGACGGTGCCACGGTCACCATGTCACTGAAGTCGGCACCGAAGATCCCCGCCGACCTGAAAGCCAACGTGCGCAGCGTATCCGCGGTCGGTGAGCAGTACGTCAACCTGGAGCCGCGCACCGACGGCGGGCCCTATCTGGAGGACGGATCGGTGATCACCGCCGACCGTTCCTCGATTCCTCAGGCCGTCGGCCCGATGCTCGACCAGATGAGCGACCTCGTCGACAGCATCCCGACCGGCACGCTGAGGGGCCTACTCGACGAATCATTCAAGGCGCTCAACGGAACCGGTTACGAGCTCGGCGCGCTGTTCGACTCCTCGGCCCAATTCGCCGCCGACGCGAACGCCACCGGCAACCAGCTTCGCACCCTGATCGACGACAGTCGACCGCTACTCGACGGTCAGGCCGAAAAGGCAGACGCGATCACCACGTGGGCCCGCAGTCTGGCTGGGATCAGCAGGCAGGTCGCCGACGACGACCAGCAGGTGCGCACCCTGCTGCGGACCGGGCCGGCAGCAGCCGACGAGGCTTCTCGGTTGCTCACGGAGGTGAAGCCGACGCTGCCTGTGCTGCTGGCTAACCTGACCAGCGTCGGCCAGGTCGGCGTCGCCTATCATCCGTCGCTGGAACAACTGCTGGTGTTGCTGCCCCCGTATCTGGCCGCGACTCAGTCCTACGGTTCGTCGCTGAACAACCCGACCGGCATGGCGCTCTCAGAATTCAGTCTGACTTTGGGCGATCCGCCCGCCTGCTCGGTGGGCTTCCTGCCGCCGTCGTCGTGGCGCTCGCCCGCCGACCTGTCCGATGTGGACACCCCGGACGGTCTCTACTGCAAGCTGCCGCAGGATTCACCGATCGGTGTGCGCGGCACGCGGAACTTCCCGTGCATGGAGCAGCCGGGCAAGCGGGCGCCGACCGTCGAGATCTGCGAGAGCGACCGGCCGTTCGAGCCGCTGGCGATGCGCCAGCACGTGCTCGGCCCGTACCCGATTGATCCCGCGTTGATCGCGCAGGGCGTCCCCCCGGATGACCGCGTCACCTTCAACGACCAGATCTTCGGACCGCTGGAGGGCACGCCGATGCCCGCCCCGGAGGGTCCAGCACCCGCGCCGGCCACCGGTGGTGCGCTGCCCGTGACGCCGAGCGGTTCCGTCGCACCCGACGACGGCCCGCCGGTGGCGGTCGCCACCTACAACCCCGAGACTGGACAGGTCGCCGCCCCGGACGGGCAGGTGTTCACGCAGTCGAATCTGGCTGCGAGCGCCCCGGACAGCTGGGAGGACCTGTTGCCCAGGTGAGTCGGGTGAGCCGGCCCTCATCAGCCGGTCGGGGCTGCCCCGCCCAGGGCGGTTGACCGGCTGGACCGCACCGGCTGCTGCGGGAGGCGGCTCAGCCGACCTTGACCAGCTTGAACGGCATGTTGACGTAGACCGGCCTGTTCACCCCGCACGCGCCGCTAACACCGGTGGTGATGTCCTCGCCGACAAGGGTGGTCGACGTCGGGTCGGCGATGGCACCTTCGGCGTTCATCGCCTTGAACCGGAATACCTGAAGGCCCGGAGCCGATGTGCCATCGGGACACGGGATCCAGTTCTCCACGGTGTGCTTGACATACCAGACACCGCTCTTCTGGTATATCGGTGCGCTCCAACCCCATTCGCTGGCGACGGTCCCGGTGCACTCCCCGGGATAGCTGCACTGCGTGCGGACCGTCCAGGTGCTGCGCAGACTCGCCTGGTCGTAGAAGACCTCGTTCTTGCGCGCCCACTCACCGTTGGAAGTGGCGGTGTAGGTGCCGTTGAGTCCCCAGTCCGGGTTGTCGGCCGCGGCTGTCGGCGTACTCCCCGTGACGCCGCAGATCGCCACCGCCGCAACAGTGCTCACCATCGTCGGTACTGGGATCATGGCCTGCTCCTCACCGCGGCCGACGGGCGCGTCGGCGGCGCACGACGGTAACACCGGAAGCCGGCCGACCACGGCCGGGCGTCCGCTGAGCGGACTCCCCGCATCCGTCATCGCCGCGCCGCTGTCATCCTGTGGGACGTGCGCAGGGGAATCGTCGGTGTCGTGGCAGCGCTGGCCGCCGGACTGCTGACCGCAGCACCGGCGGCGGGACAACCGGTGCCCTGTGACAACCCGTCCTGTACACCCGGAATCAGACCAGCCGTCGTCCTCGGGGCGTCGTGCCCGGACACCGCGCATTACGTGTTCGGAACCACCTCATGGGGCCGGCTGGTGTTCTGCGGATCACCGCGTCGGTTCGAGCCGCGCTACTTCCGGTCACCGTCGATGGCCGGTGTGAAGGAGTTCGACAGCAGCTGTGCCGGTTACGAGAACTGGGTGGCCCAGAGTCCCGACGGACTGTTCCTGAGTTGCCAGTCGAGAAACGGCGCTCCGAGGTGGAGCCGCGGCGATGACGGGTAGGGCGCTGGCAACCGGTGCGGCCGTTATCTGGGCGGCCGCGGCGGCGATGCCGACTGCGCAGGCCGACCCGCCGGGGCCACGGCAGGTCACCTACACGGTGACCACCGAACAACCGGTCACCGCCGACATCTACTACCGCGGTGCGGATCCGCCGACGTGGGCCGACTACAGCCATAACCCGTACCGTTTCAGCCCGAGGGCACGCGTCGACATCGGTCCGCAACAGCCGTGGGTGCTCACCGTGGCACTGGCCGATCCGGACCGGTGGGCGATGGTGTCGGCGACCAGCGGACCGCTTCCCGGGGAGCCGCTGTTCAGATGCGAACTGGCTGTTGACGGCGTCGTCGTCGCCACCGGCCGCGGGCCGCGCGGGGCACTCTGCTCGGTCCGGCACTGGTAGCCGACGTGCGGCGGTGACGCCGCCCGCTGGGTGGGACGGTGACCCCGGTGACGCGGCACCGCGTCCTACGGTGCCGTCGTAAGCCGCCACCACGTCGGCGACGGAGGGATTGTGCAGATGTCGAAGCCCGACGCACCACAACGGGTGAATCACGTCGAGGAATCGGAAAACCTCCGCAATCTGACCCCTGGGCAGGTGGCGCTGCTGATCGAGGAGGCCGAGGCGGAGGCGGTCGAGGCGGAGACCCACGCCGCAGCCGCGCGTGCTCGCATCTCCCGCCCACGATCGACCGGAGCCGGTGATGGACGCGGACCGCGGTGGCGGGTGCCGGCCGGGGTGGTGGCGCTGCTGTGCTCGCTGGCGATGGCGGTGGCCAGCTGGCACATCGTGTCGGAGCACCGCAACCACGTCCGGGATCAGCAGAACCGCGCCGAGTTCGCCGCCGCGGCCAAACAGGTCGTCGTCACCCTGATGTCGATCGACTTCAATGATCCGCAGTCCGGAGTGCAGCGCATCATCGACAACTCCACGGAGCCGTTCCGCAGTGAATTCGAGAGCAGCGCCGATGATTTCGTCAAGCTGTCCGCCGATGCGAAGGTGACCACGAAGGCGACCGCGAACGCGGCGGCGGTGCAGTCGGCCACGGCGGACTCGGCGGTGGTGCTGGTGGCTGCCACCTCCACGGTGACCAACGCCGACGGTGTCGCCGAGCCTCCGCGAAGCTGGCGGTTGACCGTGAACCTGCAGCGGGGCGGGGACAGGATCAAGATGTCGAAAGTGGAGTTCCTCCAGTGACGGTCGAAGCGACGTCCAGGCGAACCGTTGGTATGTCGGCATCGCGGTGGCGCTGGGCCGTCGTCATGACCCTGCTGATCGCCTCGGCCGTGGTGCTTTCGACGCTCTACGTCACGCAGTACCGCGTTGACCGCCAGACCGGTCCCGCCGCAGAGGCGGAGGTGGTGGAAGCCGCGTCCGACGCAACCGCGTCGCTGCTGTCGTACACCCCTGAAACCATCGACACCGATCTGAGCACCGCCCAGTCGTTGATGACCGGGGAATTCGCCACCTATTACGGGAAGTTCACCGCTAACGTGGTCGCCCCCGCGGTGCGTGACCGCGGAGTGAAAGCCACTGCGCGGGTGATCGATTCGGCGCTGATGGAGCTGGAGCCCGGCCAGGCCAAGGTGCTCGTCTTTCTGAATCAGGAGACCGTGAGCCGTGAACGGCCGGAGCCCGCGGTGACCGCCAGCAGTGTGGTGGTGACGGTGACCAAGGTCGAAAACAACTGGCTGATCTCGGCATTCGACCCCGTGTGATCGGTGCGAGCGTGCGTGTCTGCGGGCGCCACGCCGTGCTTTTCAGCGATTTCTCGCACGCTCGCGGCGGGTGGGGGTGTTTTAGGTGGCGAGGATGACTGAGGAGCCGTGGCCGAAGAGGCCTTGGTTGGCGGTGATGCCGACGGTGGCGCCTTCGACTTGGCGGCCGGTGGCTTGGCCTTTGAGTTGCCAGGTCAGTTCGCAGACTTGGGCGATGGCTTGGGCGGGGATGGCTTCGCCGAAGGAGGCCAGCCCGCCGGAGGGGTTGACCGGGATGCGGCCGCCCAGGGTGGTGGCGCCGGTGCGTAGGAGGTGTTCGGCCTCACCTTTGGCGCACAGGCCGAGGTGTTCGTACCAGTCCAGTTCCAGGGCGGTGGACAGGTCATAGACCTCGGCCAGGGACAGGTCTTCGGGGCCGATACCGGCTTCGGCGTAGGCGGCGTCGAGGATCTGGTCTTTGAACACCCGCTCGGGTCCGGGGACCACGGCGGTGGAATCGGTGGCGATGTCGGGCAGCTCGGGCAGGTGTTGGGGGTATTGCGGGCTCTGGAGGCTGACTGCCCGCACCGAGGGGACTCCTTCGACGGAGCCGAGGTGTTTTTCGGTGAAGGCTTTGGAAGCGACGATGAGGGCGGCGGCGCCGTCGCTGGTGGCGCAGATGTCGAGCAGGCGCAGCGGGTCGGACACCACCGGGGAGGCCAGCACATCGTCGACGGTGGCTTCTTTGCGGTAGCGGGCGTTGGGGTTGG